>DASQXF010000098.1:0-10920 GCA_035639895.1 Xanthobacteraceae bacterium | reverse complement strand
CTGCAGCGGAAGCTATCCACTTTCCGTCATTGCATCGTCGCGCACGTCTGAAGGCAAAGCGCCAATCGATGGCGGCTTCTATGTCCTGACTGTTGAACTGCTCCTTGAAGGCGGCCCATGGATCGGTAGCACGCCGCTGATCGTCGGTAAGGCCGCGCTGTAGCGCCGCTACAGCCCCGCCTTCACCGGCAAAAACTGGGTCGTGAACATCGCCTTGTCCTCCGGGATGTCCTTGAGCAATCCCATTTCAATGAACGACTGCTTGAGCACCGCGACGGCGCGAGGGTCGAACGACAGATCGTCGCTGAAGATGTCGATCTGCTGGTCGTAGGCGCGGTCGATCACCGACGGCGCCACCTGGATCACCTTGGAGGTGATCTCCACCGTCTTGACCTTGTTCGCCTTCATGAACGCGATGGTGTCCTGCCAGCCCTGCAGGAAAGCCTTCACGGCCTGAGGGCGCTGGGCGATCACGTCCTCGCGCACGAAGAACACGTGCGTGATGAAATGATCGACGAATGGCATCGCGCTGGTGATGACGCGCCACTCTTTCGCTTCCTCGAGCGAAATCCCGATCTCGAGCGCGCCGATATAGCCGTCGATCTGGTTGGTCTTGATCGCGGCGCGGGCGGGGGGCATGCCGCCGACCGGGACCGTGGTGATGCCGGCCGGGCCCCAGCCCTTTTGAGTGCCGATCCGCTTGCCGATCCAGTCGGTCAGCGAGCCCACCGTGGTGACGCCGAGCTTCTTTCCTTTCAGGTCGTCCACCGTCTTGATCGGCGAGTCGTAGCCGACCATCACCGCCATGTTCCGCGGCACGCCGGCCATGGCACCGACCGCCTTGGCCGGCACGCCCTTCACCATGAACGCCATGCCGGGCCCGCTGCCGATGCCGATGTCAATCGAGTCGGAGGTCAGGCCCTGCTGGAGCCTGGCGTCGCCGTTGAACGCCGAGGCTTCGACTTCGATTCCGTGCTTGGCGAAGATGCCCATCTGGATGCCGACGTCGAGCGGCGTGAAGGTCCAGGCGAACGCCACTGCTTTGCCAACGCGCAGCTTCTCGGCCGCGCTCGCGGGCGCGACTAGCGCCAGCGCGAGGATCGCGGCGGCAGCGCCCGAAACGGCGCGCGGAATGCGGGGCATGGTGTCCTCCCTGCTGACAGCTCGGCCTTGGAGCGAAATCATTGCAGAAAACCACCGCTCTCGCCATGCGGCACGCATGCCTGTTGCTTGCGCGACCGAGCTGCAGCTGCCTCTCCCGCCTCGCATTAGCTCAGCGCCTTCTCCCGTTCCGAGAGAGGGGGGACGCGCAGCCACTTCAAACCCCAGCGTTTGTGCTCTAAAATACTTGAATCACCGGCCGAAACGGCGGAGAGCCCATGCACATCATCGACTCGCACTTCCACTGGTGGCCGCGTTCGATCTTCGACAAGCTCTGCAAGCGTGGCAGCTTCCCCAAGGCGCGGGTCAACGACCGTGGCGGCTACGACTACATGCGCCGGAGCGGAAGCGGTCAACACCTCAACTCCTGGGGCGAGTGGTTCGATCTCGACAAGCAGTTCGAATACATGGACTCGCTCGGCCACCGCGTCGACGTGGTCTGCTCGATTGGGCCGTTCTCAGTATCGTTCTCCGACATGCCGCTCGACGAGGGCCGCGACTACGCCGTCATGTGGAACGAGGAGATGGCGGGCGCGCAGAAGAAATATCCCGGCCGGCTATGGGCCAGCGCCGCGGTGCCGCTGCAGGACACGGCCGCGGCGATCGAAGTGCTCGATGACGCGGTCACTCGCCTGGGCCTTATGGGCGTCAACCTGCCGGGCAGCGTCGGTGAGGACGCGCGCATCGACGCCGAGCGCCTTGCGCCATTCTACGCGCACTGCGAAAAGCTCGGCCTGCCGGTGTTCCTGCACCCGACCGACGTGATCTTCCAGGACATGCTGTCGGACGGCTACGAGGGCGCGCTGCATCTGAGCCTCGGCCGTGTCATCGAGGTTTCGGTCGCAGCGATGCGGCTCATCCTGTCCGGCACGATGGAGCGCCATCCCGGGCTCAAGATCGTAATGTCGCACACCGGCGGCTCGCTGCCCTATCAGGCCGGTCGCATGGATAAGAACTCCAAGGCCGCCAAGCTGCCGCGCCCGGTCACCGACTACATGAAGCGCATGTTCACCGATACCGTGTCGCCGCACTCCGCCGGTATACGGTTCGCGATCGATTACTATGGAATCGACAACGTGATGTATGGCACCGACTATCCGTGCTGGGACCCGGCGCCGTGCCTCAAGCTGATCGACGAGATCACACTGTCGGATGCCGATAGGCACAAGCTATTCTACGGCAACGCTCGGCGCATTCTCGGCCTGCGCGACTCGACACCGGTCACGGGTAAGCGCGAGCCAGTGTTGGCGTGACCGCGGCGGAGAAACCGCTCATTGCGGCGGGCCCGCCAAGCGGCGGTCCAGGCTCTCCCATCGGTCGTAGCCGACGATTTTTTTGTAGTCCTCGAAATCCATGCCGTCGTTTCTGCGGGTGAATTTGCCCGACTTCATGTCGAGCAGAACGGCTTCGATCGCTTTCGCCGCATGCATGATTGTATCAAGTCCCAGCACGGCGCAGTTGAAACCAAGCCCGCCCAATTCCTCCATCGTGAGGATCGGCGTATGACCGCCCATCAGCGGATTGCAAATTTGCGGTACGTCGAAGGCGCGGCCGATGTGCTTGAGCTCGTCGATGCTGCGCGGGGCTTCGATGAAGATACCGTCGGCGCCGGCACGAATGTAGCGCTCCGCGCGGCGCATTGCCTCGTCGAGATCGTAGACCGCGCGCGCGTCAGTTCGTGCCAGAATCCAAGTTTCGGGGTTGAGCCGTTCTGAGCACGCCGCCTTGATCTTGGCCTCCGCCATTTCCACTGGGACGACCTTCTTGCCCACCATGTGGCCGCAGCGTTTCGGCCACTGCTGGTCCTCGATCAGGATAGCGCTCACGCCCATGCGCTCGTAGCTCTGCACCGTATGCACTACGTTCTTCACGTCCCCATAGCCGTCGTCGCCATCCACGAACACCGGCAGGTCGCAAGCTGCCATGATGTCGCGCACGCAGGCCGAAATTTCGCCGAAGCCTTTCAGGCCGATGTCGGGCACGCCATAACGTGCGCCGACGGCCGGGAAGCCACCGATGAAATAGGTCTCGAAACCGATGTTCTGGATCAGCCGGGCACTCAGCGCGTCATGCGCGCCGGGCACCACCAGAAGCCTTTTATCCTTGACCGCCTTGTTGATGATCTGGCGAAAGCTCGACGGCATTGAGCGGCTCCGGAATTGTCGGTATCGTCATGGGTTCATCCTGCCTCAATTTAAGCTCAGTTCGCCGAGCGACGCCAGCGCGAGAAGACGAGCGCGATAGCATTTGGAGCGTCTGAGTGATCTTTGTGGCGGTTGATATCGGCGGCACCTTCACCGATCTGATCGGATTCGACGATGAGAGGGGTGCGTTCCTCCAAGCCAAGAGCCTGACGACTCCGGCCGAGCTTGGGCGGGGCGTGATTGACTGCATCCGCCAGAGCGGCGTTGATCCGGGCGCGATCGCTGAGCTGATCCACGGCTCGACGATCGCGATCAACACGCTGATCGAACGCAAGGGCGCCAGGACTGGCCTGGTGGTTACCCGTGGTACACGTGACGTTTACATCATCGGCCGCGGCAATCGCCCGGAGTCCTACAACCTGTTCTTCCATCGCCACCGCCCGCTGGTGTCGCGGCAGCTCACGCGCGAGGTCACGGAGCGGGTTCTCAGCTCTGGCGAGGTGGAAAAGCCGCTGCAGAAGGCAAGCGTCGCCGAGGCCTGCAAGGTGCTTAAGTCCGCCGGTGTCGAAGCGGTCGCGATCTGCTTCTTGCATTCCTATGCCAATCCCGAACATGAGCGCATCGCCGGCGCGATGGTCCGCAAGGCGATGCCGGACGTTTATCTTTCGCTGTCGCACGACATCTTGCGCGAATATCGCGAGTTCGAACGCATGTCCACGACGGTGGTAAATGCCTATATCGGGCCAAAAGTTGGTGGCTACGTAAAGAGTCTGAAATCGAGCCTGGGCGAGATTGGCTTTTGCGGCGACCTGTCGATCATGCGCTCTAACGGTGGCGTGATGACACCCGATGTCGCGACGGAACGGCCGGCGGCGATGATGGAGTCCGGTCCGGTCGGCGGCATCATCGCTTCGGCGCAGATCGGCACGGCGCTGGGCTTCCCCAATGTGATCTCGTTCGACATGGGAGGCACCACCGCCAAGGCGAGCCTCATTCGCGCTGGCGAGCCGACGCTGGCACCCGGCTATTACGTCGGCGGTTATGCTAGCGGCCATCCGGTAATGCTGCCGATGATCGACGTGGTCGAGGTCGGCGCCGGCGGCGGCAGCATCGCATGGCGTGATGACGTCGGCGCGCTCAAGGTTGGTCCCCGCAGCGCGGGCGCCGATCCCGGCCCAATCTGCTATCGCGGCGGCGGCGTCGAACCCACAATCACCGACGCCAACGTTGTGCTGGGCAGGATCGATCCGGACAATTTCCTCGGCGGCACCATGAAGCTCGACGCCGATGCTGCCAGGCGCGGCGTCGACGATAAGGTGGCCAAGCCACTGAAGCTGGATACGACCAAGGCTGCTCAGGCGATCGTCGAGATCGCAATCGCGAAAATGTCGCTCGCGGTGCGCGAAGTGTCCGTTGCCAAGGGTTACGATCCGCGCGACTTCGCGCTGGTCGCGTCCGGCGGCGCGGGGCCGCTACACGTCTGTGCGATTGCGCGCGAGCTTTATATCCCGACCGTGATCGTGCCGCTGTTTCCTTCGCACTTTTCGGCGCTTGGCATGCTCTTGGCAGATGAGCGCCACGATTTCATCCGCACGGTCTATTCCGATCTCGCTAACGCCGATTTCGCAAATCTTGTCGCGGTCCACGACGAGATGGTGGCAGGCGCCAAGGCTGCCCTGCGCCACGGCACCGATACGCAATATCAAGTTCAGCTCGACCTGCGCTACGTCGGCCAGGAATTTACGCTGTCCGTGCCAGTGGAGCTGGCGCAGCTCAAGCGCGGCGATCGCGCTGTCATCCGCACCGCATTCGACGAGCTCTACGAGCGGCGCTACGCACACCATTCGCCCGAAGAGCCGGTGGAGATGGTCAACATCAGGCTCAACGCTATCGGGAAGCGGCCGAAGCTGACGTTTCCGAGTCTCGCTGCGGCCAGCACTGCTGCGTCGATCGGCGAGCGTCCCGTCTATTTTACCGATGCGAGCAAGCCACTCACCGCGAAGGTGTATCGCCGCGACACGCTGGGGACAGGGGCCGAGATCGCGGGGCCTGCGCTGATCCAAGAGCACGGCACCACCACGGTGCTCTTCGAGCATGACAACTGTCGCGTCGCGGACTCAGGCGAATTGATCATTGTGGTCGGAGACGTGCGATGACGGTGATTGCGTGCGAGATATCGATGTTTGGGCTCCCTTCGCTTCATGAGGGAAGGGGACGCGCCGACAATGTCTTCCGATTCGAGTAATGCCAATGAAAACAAAACTCGACACCGTCACGCTGGAGGTGATCCGCAACGCGCTTCCAGCCGTCGCCAACGAAATGGCAGCCGACCTGCAGCGCACCTCCTACAACATGATGATCTACGAGGTGCGTGACTATTGCACGGCCCTACTCGACACCAAGGGAGAGCTGATCTCGCAGAACGTGGGCGGCGTCTCGCACTTCGTCGCCGATCTCGGCGTTCTGGTGGTCGATGGCATGAAACGTTACGGTCGGGACGGCTTCAAGCCGGGCGATGTCGTTATCACCAACCACCAGGCGGTCGCCGGCCAGCACCTCAACAACATCGTCATCTACTCACCCTATTTCTACAAGGGCGAACTCCTGATGTTCTGCATGGTACGGGCGCACTGGATCGACGTGGGCGGGCAGAGCACCGGATTCGGCGCAGGTGCCACGGTCGGCGATCCCTGGTTCGAAGGGCTGCAGCTCGACCAGCTCAAGATTTACGAAGAAGGCAGACTCAATGACACGCTCTACCGCGTGATCAAGGACAACATCCGGTTTCCAGATTCCTCGCTCGGCGATATGAAATCGCAGATGGCGGCCTGCCGCCTCGCGGCGCGCCGCATGGACGAGTTATTCGACAAGTACGGACGAGACACCATCCTCGCTGCGATTGCGCAGATTTTCGACGAGACCGAGCAGAAGTGCCGCAACGTGGTGGCGCAACTCCCCGACGGTACCTACGAGGCCGCGGCCTCGATCGACGATGACGGTCTCATTCGCGATGAGGAGGTGCCGATCCGCGTCAAAATCGAGATCAAGGGCAGCGACATGACCATCGATCTGTCGGGCTGCTCGGCGGAACGCAAGGCCGCGATCAACTCACGCACCTATGCGGGGGCGCGCGTCGCCTACAAAGCGCTGACCGGACCTCTTGACCCCGTGAATGAAGGCTCGTTCCGAGCGCTGAAGGTCATCATCCCGGAGGGCAACATCATGATGGCGAAGTTTCCGGCGCCGATGTCGGGCTGGAGCGCCATCGTACCAACCGTGGTGGACACGATCGTGCACGCGCTTTCGGAGGCGATGCCGGACCGCGTTCCGGCCGGCCATCATGGGCTCCTCGGCGGGTCGGTGGTGTTCTTCGGGATGCACCCTAAGACCAAGCGGCGCTTCATCGTGCAGAGCATCGAAGGTGGCGGCTGGGGCGGGCGGCCGTTCGAGGATGGCGAATCCGCCACCGTATCGGTGTGCCAGGGCGATGTGCGCAACGGATCGATCGAAGGCATCGAGCTGAAATGCCCGGTGGTGGTCGAGAGCCGGGCGCTGCGGCAGGATTCCTGCGGCGCCGGCAAATATCGCGGCGGGCTCGGGGTTGATACGCGTGTCCGCAATCTGGTCGAGGGCCGGTGGAATTTCGAGCGCACCCGGCGCAGCAAGTGCCCGCCCTGGGGCATCGCAGGCGGAATGCCGGGTTCCCCCGGCGGCAATCTGCTCAAGCGGGCGGGTGAGAAAAAGTTCGAATGGATCACCGGCGCCAACATTCCGGTACCGATGAACTCGGAAGGCATCGTCCGCACCGGCGGCGGCGGCGGATGGGGCGATCCACTGGAACGCCCCGCGGCCCTGGTTGCCGAGGACGCCGCCGAGGGGCTGATTTCCTGCAAAGCCGCGCGCGACCTGTACGGCGTTGTGCTCCGAGGCAACATGTCGCTCGATCAAACCGCGACGCGGCGGCTGCGAGACCGGCTAAGATCGGTGCGCCGGGGCAAGCCCAAAAAATCTAAGAAGCCGCCAGAGCGGTCCGTCGCGGCCAAGGGGAGAAAGCAGTGATCCGAACACTGGCGTTGACGCTTGCCGGCGCGCTCGTCGCTGCGTCGAGCGCCACTGCTGAGACCTTGCACGTCGGCAAGGCTGGCCGAGAGGCGTTCGCGTTCGTGCCGACCGACATCGGCGCGCAGACCGGCGTGTTCAAGAAGCACGGCATCGACGTCACGATTTCCAGCTTCGGCGGCGACGCCCGCGTGCAGCAGGCTATGACCGCCGACGGCATCGACATCGGGCTCGGCTCTGGTCCGGGGCTCGCCTTCGTCGTGAAGGGCTCTCCGGTGAAGGGCATCGCCGCGATGGCCGACTCGCCGCTGACCTTCGCGCTGGTCGTACGCAATGACGATTCGATCAAGACACTCGACGATCTCAGGGGCAAGAAGGTCGAGGCCTGGACGGTGGGCTCGGTCACCGGCTGGCTGGTCGGCGAAACCGCGCGGCAGAAGGGCTGGGGCTACGACGGCATGGAGTTGACGCCAGTTGGCGATGATGCCTCGCGGGTCGCGGCAGTCAAGACCAAGTCGATCGACGGCGCAGTGGTCAATCTCGCGGTCGCGTTCAACTTCGTGCAGCGCGGCGACGGCCATATGCTGCTGCTGTTCGGCGATCTTGTGAAAGACTTCCATGTTCACGTGATCTTTGCGACCGACAAGGCGATTGCCATGCGTCCCGAAGCGCTGCGAAAGTTCCTGGCCGGCTGGTTCGAGACGATCGCCTTCATGCGCAAGGAAAAGGCCAAGACGATCGACATCGCCCGCCAGGTCATGGGCACCGACGAGCCTACGACCGCTCGCATCTACGATGCGATGATGCCGATGTTCAACGACGACGGTCGTTTCAAGCCGAAGGCGCTAGCGGTGCTGAGCCGCTCCTACGTCGACATGAAGACGCTGCCGGCGGAGCCCGACATGCGCAAGCTGATCAACGAATCGTTCCTGCCGAAATGACAGTGAGTTCCGCCATAACGATTTTGTCGGGGCCGGTGCAGCGAGTCCCTGCTCCCTGCCGCCTCGCGGGAGGAGGGGCGCGCACCGCGGCTGCGGCAGGCGGCCCAGCATGACGCCCGGCGACGTGGCGGTCCATATCAAGGACGTTTCGCACGAGTTCGGCGAGCCCGGCGACCCATTCCATGTGCGAGCGCTGCTCAACACCAATCTCGATATCCGGCGCGGCGAGTTGCTCTGCCTGATTGGGCCGAGCGGGTGCGGCAAGAGCACGCTGCTCAACATGATCGGCGGACTGCTGATGCCGATCGGCGGCGTGGTCGAGGTCGGCGGCAAGGTCGTGCGCGCACCGTTGCCGCGCGAGATCGCCTTCGTGTTCCAGGAGAACGCGCTGTTTCCGTGGTGTTCGGTGATCGAAAACGTCAAGCTCGGAATGGTGTTCCAAGGAGTGGCCAAGGCCGAGCAGGAGGAGCGGGCACGCAAGTCGCTGGAGGCTGTAGGGCTGAAGGACTTCCTGAACCACTACCCGGCGCAGCTCTCCGGCGGCATGCGTCAGCGCGCTGCACTCGCACGTGCGCTCAGCCTGCAGACCGACATCCTCTTGATGGACGAGCCGTTCGGCGCGCTCGATGAGCAGACCCGCATGATCCTGGGGGAGGATCTTTCGGTGCTGCTGTCGAGCGCGGCAAAGACGATCGTGTTCGTGACGCATTCACTTGGCGAGGCGGTGTTTCTCGCTGACCGGGTGGCGGTGTTCTCGGCGCGACCCGGCACGATCAAGGAGATCATCCACATCGACGAGCCGCATCCGCGCAAGCCGAACTTCGTCACCACCGAAAAGTTCAACGAGCTCCGCAACACGCTCTACGGCCTGCTGCACGACGAGATCCGCAAGGCGGTGGAGCAGTCGGCCATTGTGGGACCGCAATCGTGAGCACGCGGCAGGACCGGCGGGTCAAGTTCGTGAGCCGCGCGGTGCAGGTCGGTTTCCTCGTCGGCCTGCTGGCGCTCTGGTACCTAGGGACCGCCTACTGGGGCGTTAGCCATCTACTGCTGCCCAATCCCGTGAAGGTGTGGCACGAGCTGAAAGACGTGCTCAGCACCGGCGAATATCTGCCCGATCTTCAGGTGACGCTGACCGAACTTGCGATCGCATTTGCGATCTCTTGCACGTGCGGCGTCACGCTCGGCTATCTGATCAGCCGCTCGCCCTACATGATCAAGGTGTTTGAGCCACTGCTCGCCGGCATCTATTCGGTGCCCATCATCCTGTTGCTGCCGCTATACGTGCTGTTCTTCGGCCTCGGTCCAGGCTCCAAGATCGCGATCGGTACCACCATTAGTTTCTTCCCGATCGTGCTCAACACCATCGCGGGCTTCGGGTACGTCGACCGCATCTTCATCATCGCGGCGCGCTCGATGGGCGCCTCCGACCTGCAGATGTTCCGCTACGTGCTGCTGCCAGCTGCGCTGCCCGTGATCCTGACCGGCCTGCGCATCGGCTTTATTATTGCGCTCCTGTCGATCCTCGGCAGCGAAACCATCGCCTCGCTCGCCGGTCTCGGTCACAAGATCGTTCATCTCGCCGAAGCGATGGAGACCGCCCGCATGTTCGCCTACATCGCCTTCGTGGTGGCGATCGCGGCGACGCTCAACACCATTGCCAGCGCGCTGGAACGAAGAGCGCAGCGCCAGTGAACCGGCACGGGCCCATTCCGCGTATTGGTACGTCGGGGATGCCGTCCCAGGCGGCGCGGCCGCATCTTTCCCCGGCGCGGATCAAGAAGTTGCTGCTTGGACATCCGGCCCTGGCGCGGATTGTAGTGATTATCGCGCTGTTCCTTCTGTGGGAGGGGGCGGCGCGCTGGTGGGTGGATCCCATTTTCCTGAGCCCGCCGTCGCAGGTTCTGACTTCGCTCGACACCGTGTTCGAGACCCGCGGCGTCCCGGCGGCACTGCGGGTCACGTTCTGGGAGCTCGCGGTCGCATTCGCGATGTCGGTCGTGATCGGTCTGGCGGTTGGACTTGCGGTGGGCCTGTCGAAGTTCGTGCACCGCAGCTCCATGCCGATCATTCTTTTGCTGTACGGCACACCCCAGGTCACCATCCTGCCGCTGTTCATCCTGTATTTCGGCATCGGGCCCGCGTCCAAGATCGCGTTCGGCGTGAGCCACGGCGTCTTTCCGATCATCGTCACCACGGTCGCGGGCGTGCAGAACATTAAGCCGATCCTGATGACGGCGGCACGTTCCATGGGCGCAAGCCACTGGCAGCTGTTCCGCTGGGTGATTTTCCCACACATGATTCCGAGCTTTTTTGCCGGCATGCGTCTCGGGATGACCGGCGTGCTACTCGGCGTTTTGCTGGCCGAACTCTATGTCTCGACCGCCGGCATCGGCTACTTCACGCAGATGTTCACTCAGAACTTCGATCCGACCAAGTTGCTCGGCCTGATTTCAGTCCTGGCTGCGATGGCGATCATGCTGAACGAGATCGTGCGCAGGGCCGAGGTGCATTTCGCGCGCTGGCGGATGGATTAGGGACCAGGAGTTGAGATGGCTAAGCTCAGACTGAGCGTCGCGTGCGGAGATTACGACATCGTCAAGCCGCTGATCGAG
>DASQXF010000097.1:0-21788 GCA_035639895.1 Xanthobacteraceae bacterium | reverse complement strand
GAGATGCGCCCACGCAGTCTTGTCGACGAAACGCTGCAACAACTGGGCCGCGGTAATCGCACCACCCCACCGCCCGCCGGTATTCTTCATATCGGCGACCTTCGAATCGATCATCTTGTCGTACTCCGGCCCG
This sequence comes from Xanthobacteraceae bacterium, assembly GCA_035639895.1. GTDB lineage: Bacteria > Pseudomonadota > Alphaproteobacteria > Rhizobiales > Xanthobacteraceae > VAZQ01. The sequence continues at coordinate 21,655 of DASQXF010000097.1, read as the reverse complement.
AGCGGCATGCGCCAGACGCGCTCGCCAATTTCGCTGCCGACCTTGATCAACCGTTCTGCGAGCCTTTCGTCGTTGGCAAACAAGCCGGCATATTCCTGCCCGAGCGCGACGATGATCGCCCCGGTCAAGGTCGCAAGATCGATCATGAATTTCGGTTTGAAACGCTTGTTGACATAGTGCAACAGGTCGGAAAGCACGAGCCGGCCCTCGGCGTCGGTATTGATTATCTCGATCGTCTGTCCTGACATGCTTGTGACGATATCGCCGGGGCGCTGCGCCTTGCCGTCGGGCATGTTCTCCACGAGCCCGACCGCACCCACGGCATTGACTTTAGCCTTGCGCGCCGCCAGCGCATGCATGAGCCCGACAACGCATGCCGCTCCCGCCATATCGCCTTTCATGTCTTCCATGTTGGCGGCAGGCTTGATCGAAATACCACCGGTATCGAAACAGACGCCCTTGCCGACGAAGGCGATCGGGGCGGCGCCCCGTTTGCCACCATTCCAACGCATGATCACGGTGCGGCTTTCATGTTCGGAGCCTTGTCCGACCCCGAGCAGCGCATGCATGCCGAGCTTCTTCATCTCCTTGACGTCGAGCACGTCGACAACGACACCGAGCTTTTTCAGACCGCCGGCGCGCCGCGCGAATTCTTCCGGGTAGAGGACATTGGCCGGCTCGTTGACGAGATCGCGCGCAATCGCCACGCCGGTTGCAACGGCGGCACGCGGCGCAAATGCGTTTTCCGCAGCCGTCACGCGCGCGACCGCGATCTTGACCCTGACCTTTGCCGATTTCTCTTCCTCTTCCTTGCGTTTGGTCTTGTAGCGGTCGAACTCATACGCGCGCAGCTGCACCCCGAGCGCCAGGTCGGCGGCCCGTTCCGGCTTGAAAGCACCGCCGGGAAGATCGGCGATGAGGGCGGCCTCGCTCACCGCCGCGGGAAGCCTGCCCATCACCACCCCGCCGAGTTTCACGAAATCCTGCGCCTTCAGGTCGCGTGCTTTGCCGACGCCCACGACGACAAGGCGCTGCACGTCGAGACCGGAGGGCGCGACGAGGTCAAGCGCGGACCCGTTCTTGCCTTTGAACCGATCGACGGTTGCCGCCCGCCTTACCAGCTCTTCCGCAGATCCCATGGCTTGGCGCGCGAGCGAACCGAACTTGAGCCCTTCTTCGCAGAACAAGACGAGAACCCCCTTGGCGGGCGCGCTAACGCCCGCAAATTCAAGCTCCAAGCGGCCGGGCATGAGGGTCGTCTCCCTTTGAATCGACGCAGGTTGCGCGCCGTGAAAGTGGAAACCGGTTTTGCGGACGCAATCAAGCTGACCCCGAATGCGCGAAAATCACGGGGGGTAGGCCGCAAAACACGTGAAATGGGCGCGTTTTGCCCGTTGGGTCCCCGAGCCCACGCTCTGCACCCCTGCCAGGGGTCGGGTTGGCGCAACGCCTGTGGCGGCCGGGACACACGATGCGGATTAACATTTTGTTGTGCATAGTCAAAGGCTTTGCCTTGGCCAAGCCACTTTGTTCCCCGATCAGATAAAGGGTACAAAAGGGGCTTCGGATAGCATCGGTGTGCTGCCGTGGGCGTAGGGGGCCCGGCGCACCGAGAGTTCGTCGCGAGCGGGGACGCGCAAGTCGGATGGGGTCCATCGGCCGCTATATTTTCCGCACCACGCTCGGTGCGTTCCTGGTGATTTGCGCCAGCGTGACCGCGCTCATGTGGATCACGCAGGCGCTGCGCGACATCGACCTGATGACCAATCAGGGCCAAAGCATCTTCGTCTTCGTCGGGATCACCGGTCTCATCATTCCGCTGCTCGTCCTGATCATCGCGCCAATCGCGCTGATGATTGCGGTCGCGCACGTGCTCAACAAGCTCGGCAACGATTCCGAGCTCATCGTGATGAATGCGGCGGGAATGCCGCCCTGGGTTCTCTTCCGCGCCTTCCTGGCGGCCGGCATCGTCGTCTCGCTGATCGTCGCCGCGATCAGCGTCTACATCTCGCCCTGGGGACTGCGCGAGTTACGGCGCTGGGCGACCGAAGTTCGTGCCGATCTCGTCTCCAACATCGTGCAGCCCGGCCGTTTCGTCAAATTGGGAGACAAGCTGACGCTGCACATTCGCGAACGACTCCCCAACGGACAATTGCTGGGCATCTTCATCGACGATCAGCGTGACCCGAAGGAGCGCGCGACCATCCTCGCCGAACAAGGGGACATCGTCAAAAACGACCGCGGCGTCTTTCTCGTGCTGGAGAACGGCAGCGTGCAGCGGCATGAGACGGGACAGCGGGATCCTGCGCTCGTGTTGTTCAACAGTTACGGCTTTGACCTGTCCTGGCTCTCGAACAGCGACCAGAGCCTGAAATATTCGGTGCGGGAACGATATCTGTGGGAGCTTTATGATCCCGCGCGCACCAAGATGACGTTTTCCGACGAGCCGGCTCAAGTCCGCGCCGAGTTTCATGACCGGATCACGGCGCCGCTCTACCCGCTCGCGTTCGTCGTTTTGGTCTACGCCTATCTCGGCGCGCCGCGCACGACGCGGCAGAACCGCAGCATGTCGCTCATGGGCGCAATCGGCGCCGTGTCGGCGCTGCGCGGACTTGGGTTCGTCGGTACGATAGCGGGAGTGCATACTCCGATCGTCCTGCTGCTTCCTTACCTTGCCCTGCTCGCGACATTCGTGCTGGGCTACATCGCCATTTCGCGCGGAGTCATCATCGAACCACCGGCCTTCATCGCAAACGCAATTAGCCGCGTCATGGAGCGCGTCACTCAGCGCACCAACACCCTGATGGGGCAAACACCATGATCGCTGTCACGCTCTCGCGATACTTCGGGTGGCGTTTCCTCTCGGCGGTGCTGGCGGTATTCGCGGGCACGCTGGCGCTGACAGCGATGATTGATTTTCTCGAATTGTTGCGGCGGTCCGCGGATATCAAAGACGTCCCCACCTTAGTGGTCGCCCAGATCACTCTGTTGCGCGTTCCCTTCATCACCGAGCGGGTTATGCCTTTTGCCGTGCTGGTCGGCGCGATGTTCTGCTATCTGAATTTGTCGCGGCGCCTGGAGCTCGTGGTCGCGCGGGCAGCGGGAATCTCGGCCTGGCAATTCATCGCACCCGCCCTTGTCATTGCCGTCCTGCTCGGCCTCGTGCTGACCACCGTCTACAATCCAATCTCGGCGAACTTGCGCGAGCACTCCACAAGACTGGAGGCCGATCTGTCCGGTCGCGACAGCGGCTTCCGCAGCAGTGGACGCGGATTCTGGCTGCGCCAACGCAGCGAAGATGGCCAAGCAGTCATCAACGCCAAGTCGAGCCGCCTGCAGGGGATCGAATTGGGCGGCGTGACCGTGTTCCGGTTCGACGCCAACGGCCACTTCACCGACCGCATCGAGGCCAAGAGCGCCAAGCTCGAACCGGGCTACTGGCGGCTGGAAGACGCGCGCTTTTACGTCAGCGGAGCCGCACCGTCGGATCGCGACACGTTCCTGCTCAAGACCCCGTTGACGCCGGTGCAAGTGGGCGAAAGCTTCGCCACGCCAGAGACCGTCCCGTTTTGGCAACTGCCGTCGTACATCGACCACGCCGAAAGCGCCGGTTTGGCCGCCGCCGGTTATCGATTGCAATACTATCAACTGTTGGCGCAGCCATTCTATCTCGCAGCTATGGTGCTTCTCGCCGCCTCGGTCAGTCTGCGGTTTTTCCGTTTCGGGGGTGTGCAGAAGATCGTCCTGGGCGGCATCGGCGCAGGCTTTGCGCTCTACATCTTGTCGAAAATAACCGGCGACTTGAGCAAAGCCGGAATGATGGGGCCCCTCGCCGCGGCAGGACTGCCCCCCGCCCTGGGAGGCATAACCGGCCTGCTTGTGCTGCTTTACCAGGAGGATGGGTGATGGCGCGCCCGGTTACCCATCCGCGACTGTCGCGCCGTCGCCCGCGCTGGGGCGCGTTCATCATTTTTGCGACCGCTGTCGCGCTGCTTGCGAGCACGCTCGATGTCCCACCGGCGGCTGCCCAGTTGGTGGCTTTCCCACCGCGGCCAAAACCGCCCGTTCGCGCCCAACGTTCGCAGGAGCAGATGCTCGTCCGCGCGCAAGAAATCAACTATGACTACACCAACGAACGCGTCTCCGCCGTCGGGAATGTGCAGATCTATTTTGGCGGTTCCACGCTCGAAGCCGACCGGGTGGTCTACGACCAGAAAACCAAGCGCCTGCACGCCGAAGGAAATGTGCAGTTGACCGAGGCTGACGGCACGGTCACTCACGCCGAAATCATGGACTTGAGCGATGACTATCGCGACGGTTTCGTGGATTCGCTGCGACTCGACGCGCCCGAGCAGACCCGCTTTGCCGCCCCGCGCGCGGAGCGCTCGGGCAGTTTCACCATCTTCCATAACGGCGTCTACACGGCCTGCGAGCCGTGCGTGGAGGATCCCACACGGCCGCCGAAATGGCAGGTGAAGGCCGCGCGGATCATCCATGATCAGGGCGAGAAGATGCTGTATTTCGAGGACGCCCAACTCGAGTTTCTCGGCGTCCCGCTGGCCTATTTGCCCTACATGTCAGCGCCTGACCCGACCGTGAAACGCAAGACCGGCGTATTGACGCCAACCTACAGCACCAGCTCTGTCTACGGACTTGGGGTGGCCGTCCCCTACTATTGGGCGCTTGGCCCCAATTACGACGCCACCTTCACGCCCTTGATCACGACCAGGCAGGGTCCGCTACTGCAAGGCGAGTGGCGCCACCGGCTGCTCGATGGCGCTTACAGCATTCGCGCCAGCGGCATCTTTCAGCTCGACAAAAATCTGTTTCTGAACACGCCCGGTTATCTCGACTGGCGCGGCAGCGTGGACACAGCGGGCCAGTTCAATCTGTCGGACAAGTGGGTGTGGGGTTGGAACGCAACCGTGCTTTCGGACAAGAACTACCTCTACGACTACGGGCTCATCCGAAACCTGCAAGTTCCGACCAATCTGGTCAACATCACGCCCGATTACGCCCTCTCTCAACTCTACCTCGCGGGTCGTGGCGACCGCAGCTATTTTGATGCACGAACGCTCTATTTTTACGGGCTCTCGGGTTTCGACGTCCAAGGTCAGCTCCCGATCGTGCATCCGGTGATCGATCATGATTACGTCTTCAACAGTCCGATCTTCGGCGGCGAGCTCAGCTTCCATAACAACTTGATCAGCGTCTCGCGCGAGACCGCCAACTTCGACGCCATTTCGCAGGCGGCATTGAACGGCGCCCTCTGCGCCCAGACCGCCGATCCGGCCGTCATCAACCGCAGCAATTGCGTGCTGCGCGGGGTACCCGGCAACTACACCCGAGCCACCACCGAATGGACTTGGAAACGCACGGTCATCGATCCGTTGGGCCAGATGTATACCCCGTTCCTGAGCGTGCGCGGGGACTTCGCCGACATGAACATCTACAACCAGCCGGGCGTGTCCAACTTCATCAATACCAACCAGAGCGATATTGGACGCGTGATGCCCGTCGCCGGCCTCGAATATCGCTATCCGCTCATCAACGTGCAGTCCTGGGGCACGCAAACGATCGAGCCGATCGGCCAGCTGATCTTCCGACCGAACGAGACCTTCGTCGGCTCGTTTCCCAACGAAGATGCGCAAAGCCTCATCTTCGACGATTCAAACCTGTTCAAGGTGAACAAATTTTCCGGTTGGGATCGCGTGGAAGGCGGCGGCCGGGCGAATGCGGGCATCCAATACACCGCCCAGTTCAATCGCGGCGGCAACGTCAACGTCCTCTTCGGACAATCTTACCAGCTCTACGGACTGAACTCCTTTGCGCTTCCCAGCACGACCAATACCGGCCTCAACAGCGGTCTGGATACCGCGACATCGGATTACGTGGCGCGCGCATCGTATCAGCCGAGTGCTGCGCTAACCTTCACGTCGCGGTTCCGCTTCTCCGAAACCGACTTCACGCTTCAGCGTAGCGAACTCGAAGCCGTCGCCGCCTTCGGCCGCTGGACAACCACGGTGATGTACGGGAACTACGCCCCTCAACCGCTGATCGGGTTTCTGGACCGCCGCGAGGGCATCCTTGGCAGCGCACGACTCAAGCTCAATCCTAACTGGGTCCTGCTGGGCGCGGCGGGATACGACGTTCACGCCAAGTCGGTCACCCAGACCCAAATCGGCGTCGGGTACATCGACGACTGCCTCATCTTGGCCCTGAATTACGTCACAAGTTACGCCTACAGCGGCAGCGTGTCGGTCAACCACAGCTACATGATGCAGATCAGCTTGCGCACGCTCGGCGGAACCACGAACGCGGCTGCACAAGGAGTCTCCCCGATCAATACTGCGGCATTCGGTACCACCCATTAGCGGCGGCGGGGTTTGAGCTGACCGGCTCGACCGAAGTATATGATCATGGCCCGTGCGGGCGAGGAGTGAGACACCGACTTTCAGTGGAGAGGAAGCTGACGGAGCGATGATGTTCGATAGTTGCAGGACCTGCCGCAATCTAATGACCGCCGCGGTCCTCGTGTTCGCTGTCGCGGCGCTGCCAAGCGCCGTCCGCGCCCAGCAGGTGGTGGTCATCGTCAATGGCGAGCCGATCACGGCACTCGACATCGAGCAGCGCGGCAAGCTCATTCAGTTGTCGACGCACAAGGCTCCGACGCGCCAAGAGGTGCTCGATGAGCTGATCAACGAAATACTCAAGGTGCGCGAGGCCAAGAAGTGGGGGCTGGAAATCCCCAGTTCCGAAGTCGACAGCGCCTACGCCACGATGGCGAGTCGCATGCGATTGACGCCGGAGCAATTGACCGAGCACCTCGCCAAATCGGGCGTCCATACCACAACGCTCAAGGCCCGCATCAAGGCCGACCTCACCTGGCCCCAACTCGTGCGCGGGCGGTATCAGCAGAGCTTGCAGATCGGCGAGAAGGACATTCTCAGCGCGATGGAATCGAAGTCGAACGACACGGTCGGCTACGACTACACCCTACGCCCGATCCTGTTCTTCGTCCCGACCGGATCGCCGGACTCGTTCGTAGAGGGGCGCAAACGCGAAGCGGAAGCCCTGCGCGGCCGTTTTCAGGGCTGCGAGTCGGGGCTTGGCTTCGCTCGCGCACTCAAGGACGTCGCTGTGCGCGAACAGGTCAGTCGCAGCTCGGCCGATATTCCCGAACAGCTGCGCAAGGTACTCGAAGGTGTCGAGGTCGGCCGATTGACGCCGCCGGAGGTCACCAAATTCGGAATCGAGATGTTCGCGATCTGCGCCAAGAAGGAGTCGGCCGCCGACAATTCGCCGGGGAGGCGTCAGGTGCGTGAATCCATCATGGCCGAGCGCTACGAGAAGCGCTCCAAGCAATATCTGCAGGAGCTCCGTCGCGGCGCCATGCTTGAATACAAATAGGGCTCCGGCGTCGTGGCACGGCCTTTGGCGCTGACGCTGGGCGAGCCGGCCGGCATCGGACCGGACATCACCTTTGCGGCCTGGCGGCGGGGTGCGCAGCTCGAGTTGCCGCCTTTCTACCTTCTCGCCGATCCGGCATTCGTGGCACGACGCGCGGAGCGGATCGCGCCCGACGTAAGCATCGCAGTGGTCGAGCCAGCGGCGGCGGCGGCGGCGTTCCGGACCGCGCTCCCCGTCGTCGACATCGGCGTCCCAGTCAGCGCCGAGCCCGGTCAGCCGGATCAATCGAGCGCCCCGGCGGCACTCGCCGCCATTCGCCGCGCGGTCGCCGATGTCCACGCCGGAGCGGCAGCCGCGATCGTCACCAATCCCGTCGCCAAGAACGTCCTCTATCGCTCGGGCTTCCCCGAGCCGGGACACACCGAATACCTCGGCAAGCTGGCGGAAGAACTGACCGGCATCGCTGCCCGGCCGGTCATGATGCTATGGTCGCCCGAGCTCGCGGTCGTGCCGGTCACCATCCATCTTCCGCTCAAAGACGTGGTCACCAAGCTCACCGCGGATCTCGTGGTCGAAACCGGCCGGATTGTCGCGCGCGATCTGCGGCAGCGCTTCGACATCGCCCACCCGCGTCTTGCCATTGCCGGCCTCAATCCACACGCAGGCGAAGAGGGCGCGCTTGGTGACGAGGACCTGATCGTGGTGCGTCCGGCCGTCGAACGTCTCAAGGCCGAGGGGATCGACGCCCGCGGGCCGTTGCCGGCCGATTCGCTTTTTCATGAGGCGGCGCGCGCGAACTACGACGTGGTGCTTGCGATGTACCACGATCAGGCGCTGATCCCGATCAAGACGCTGGCGTTCAATCACGCAGTCAACGTCACTCTTGGCTTGCCGTTCGTGCGGACCTCGCCCGATCATGGCACAGCCTTCGACATCGCCGGCACGGGCCGCGCCGATCCCACGAGCCTCCTCGCTGCCCTTCGACTTGCGGCAAGACTGTCCTCGCGCGGCCAATCCGCTCGAGTCGCACGTCGCGCATGAGCGCCATCGACGATCTCCCGCCGCTGCGCGAGGTGATTCGTCGATACGGTCTGCGAGCCAAGAAGTCGCTCGGCCAGAATTTTCTTCTCGATCTCAACCTTACCGCGCGCATTGCGCGCGCGGCCGGCCCGCTCGAAGGCATCGACGTGGTCGAGATTGGCCCCGGGCCGGGCGGGCTCACCCGCGCGCTTCTTGTCGCGGGCGCTCGCCGAGTGATCGCAATCGAGCGCGACGACCGCGCCATAGCGGCGCTGGAGCAGATCGCCAGGCGATACCCCGGGCGCCTCGAAGTCGTCACCGGCGATGCGCTCGAGTTCGATCCGCGGCCACTCGTCGGCGGCCCACGCGCGCGGGTCGTTGCGAATCTTCCTTACAATATTGCTACTGCCCTGCTCACCGGCTGGCTGACGCTCGAGCCGTGGCCGCCTTGGTATGATCGGCTGGTGCTGATGTTCCAACGGGAAGTGGCCGAACGCGTCGTCGCGGCGCCCGGCTCCAAGCGCTACGGACGGCTTTCCGTCCTCGTTGGCTGGCGCTGCAGGGCGCGCATTCACTTCGACATTGCGGGCACGGCCTTTGTGCCGCCGACAAAGGTCACCTCGTCCTTGGTCGAGCTGGTGCCGCGCGAACGTCCGCTCGCCTGCGAGCGCCGCGTGCTGGAGCGGGTGACCGAAGCAGCGTTCGGCCAACGGCGCAAGATGCTACGCCAAAGCTTGAAATCACTTGGCACCGACCCGATGCCGCTGCTCGAGGCTGCGGCCATCGAGCCGACGGCCAGGGCCGAAGATGTCCCCGTCGAAGGCTTCGTCGCGCTGGCGCGGGCCTTCGCCGCGCACTGACGAAGGTCTTCACAGCGGCCGCGCTCGCGCGCGGTGGCGGCGCGCTGCGCCCGATATCACAGCTGCGCCTGCAAACGTCGGACGAAATCGGAAAGCCCCGTCTGGCGTTCGCGCTTGAGCCGCTCAGCCGCCAGGATCGTTTGCACTTCCCTAAAAGCGCAATCGATGTCCGTATTGATCACGACGTAGTCGTACTCCGCCCAGTGACTCATCTCGTCGGCCGCCGTGGCCATGCGGGCGCCGATCACCTCGTCCGGATCCTGGGCTCTACGCCGCAGCCGCCGCTCGAGGTCCGCCATCGACGGCGGCAGCACGAATATACTGACGAGATCGTGGTCCGCCCTTTCGCGAAGTTGCTGTGTCCCCTGCCAATCGATGTCGAACAGAACGTCACGGCCGTTCGCGAGCGCGGCCTCCACCGGCGCCCGCGGCGTACCATAGCGGTTGCCGAATACCTGCGCCCATTCCAGCAGTTCGCCGCCCTCGACCATCGCGTCGAAGCGCGCTGCACCGATAAAATGATAATCGCGCCCGTCGATCTCGCCCGGCCTCTGCTTGCGCGTTGTAACGGACACCGAAAGCTCGAGGCCTGGATCGGCTTCGAGCAGCTTACGCGTCAATGTCGTCTTGCCGGCACCCGAAGGCGAGGACAACACCAGCATGAGCCCGCGGCGGGCGACGGCCTGTTGTTGTTGACCTGCCTTCGCCGCCATTGGCTCATTCCAAATTCTGCACCTGCTCGCGGAACTGCTCCACAACACTCTTGAGCTCGAGCCCGATATTGGTCAGTTCCACGTCGTTTGACTTGGAGCACAACGTATTTGCTTCGCGATTGAGCTCCTGCGCCAGGAAGTCGAGCCGGCGGCCAATTGGCCCGCCCTCGCCGATGAGCCGCTCGACCTGCGCGACGTGCGACGCGAGCCGGTCGAGCTCCTCGCGGACGTCGGCTTTGCTGGCGATGAGAATCGCCTCCTGGTGCAGTCGATCGGGATCGAACCGTTCGGAAGCATCGAGCAGCATCGTCACCTGCTCGGCGATGCGTGCTTTGATCGCCTCGGGCCGGCGGCCGGGTGCAGCTTCAGCGCGTGCGACCAGCGCGGCAATTTCCCGGGCGCGCTGGCTCAAGACCTGTCGCAACACTTCGCCTTCGTGCCGACGCATGGCGGCTAGCTCCGCGACCGTGGCACGGAAACCGGCGATGACCGCCGCCTCGGCGGCGGCTCGATCTGCTTCGCGTTCGTCCTCGTCGATGACCTCGACCACGCCTTTGAGCGACAGGATTCCGTCGAGCCGCGGCGCGGCGGCTTCCACGCGCCCGGCCAAGCCCTTGATGGTTGCCAGTACGGCGGCGAGCACGGGCTCGTTGACGCGCACGACCGGCGCCACACCCACCCGTTCGACCGTGAGCGTGCCGTGCACCGTGCCGCGCGCCAGTATCTCGGCGGCGCAGTGACGCGCCGACCCCTCGACCACGTCCCACCCCGGCGGCAGGCGCAGCCGCAAATCGAATCCCTTGGCATTAACGGACTTGAGCTCCCAAGCCCAGCTATAGGCGCCGCTGATGCCGTGGCCACGCGCGAAGCCGGTCATGCTCGACAGCGCCATCGGCCTCTACCCACGGAACGACTTGCGTGAATCGCGCCGCGACCTTACCGACCGGAAAAAGCGGTCACAAGGGCGCAAGGCGCGCTTAAGCGGCGCTACTGTGCCGGCCCCGCGGCGCCCTTCGGGGAGCCGTTTGCGCTGCGCTTGGCCCTGAGCGCCGGCGCCGGGCGCGAAGTCGGCGCTTGCGCCTCTGCAGCCGGCGGCTCTGCCTTCTGCTCGTGCTCGATTGCGCGCAGGCGCGCGACATTCTTCATGTGCTGATCATACGTCTCAGCGAAGGCGTGTCCGCCGGCGCCGTCGGCCACGAAATAGAGCTCCTTCGTGCGCGCCGGATTGGCGGCGGCCTCGATCGAGGCGCGACCGGGATTGGCAATCGGCCCGGGCGGCAAGCCGTCGATGACATACGTGTTGTAGGGCGTCGGCTGGGCGATCTCGCTCTTGGTCAGCGGGTGGCCGAGTGCGCCTTTGCCGAAGACGAGACCATAGATGATCGTTGGATCCGATTGCAGCTTCATCTTCTGCTTGAGCCGATTCGTCAGCACCGCCGCTATGCGCGTGCGCTCCTCGGCCTTGCCGGTCTCTTTCTCGATGATGGATGCGAGAACGATGAGTTGCTCGGGCGTCTTGATCGGCAGATCGGGATTGCGACGCTCCCAAACTTCCCGCACCAGCCGCTCTTGGGCCTGGCGCATGCGTTGGATCATCTGCTCGCGCGTGAAGCCGCGCTGGAAATGGTAGCTGTCGGGCAGAAGGCTGCCCTCCCTGGGAACGTCCTTGACGTTGCCGGAGAGGATGTCGTTCTCGAGCAGCCGCGCGACGACCTGCTCGGATGTCAGGCCCTCGGGAATCGTGATCTGGTGTTGCACCACCTTGCCTTCGACGATCGTCTCCACCACGTCCTTGATGCTCGCGCGCTTGGGGAAAAGATATTCGCCAGCCTTGAGATCAGAGCGCGCCTTGAGCGCGAACACGCCGCCGATGAAGACGAGAGGATGCGCGTCCACCACTCCTTCGCGCTTGAGCAGATCCGCGATGTCCATCATGCCGGAGCGCGGCGGGATGATGACGATCTTGTCCTCTTGTAACGGGCCCGGCGCTTCGAATCGGCTCTTGCCGAAGACGAGGGCTCCGCCGGCGATGAGGACAACAAGCACCAAGGCGGTGAAAACAGCATTGCCGACGATAACGAGGGGATTGCGCGCGCGCCTCGAGGGCCGGCTGGGTGTCGGCACATGATCGGGCTCCAAGGCGACGCGTGGACTACGCGGGCTGCTGCGTTTGGGCCCCATGTGCGATCCGGCCAGTTCCTCCGGCCTCGCCGATATCGGCGGCTCCGCGTCACCTGCGCCGAGTACGGTCCGGCCCGGCGAGGCCGTACCGGGCGATCCGTCTGCCCCCGGCGGTGCGCTCTGCGATTTCACCGCCTGTCTCCGCTGACGCCCGCCGGACGCACTCGCACCACACCCAATCCTGTATCCATCCTCTCGCGCCCGGCAAGCCGTCACGACGTCTTTTTGCCGGTCTCCATACGTCGCGGGCGGAGGATCCCGCCCACATTAAATGGGAATATGGCCAAAGGTAGGAACCGCGAATCACACGCGTTCACCAAAGACGGAGGGACATTTTACGCGCAAGCAATCAATGATTGAAAGGTCCGGATGTACTGCGGAGAGAGGCCGCGCTCTCCGGCTGCCTGCGCTACCCCGCCTAGTCCCTAAGTCGACGAAAGACGAGCGAGGCGTTTGTCCCACCAAAACCGAAAGAGTTGGACAGAACCACGTCGATCGTGCGCCGTTTCGAATGATGCGCGACGAGATCAATCGCCGTGTCCACGGACGGATTGTCGAGATTGATAGTGGGCGGCGCGACACCATCGCGCATGGCGAGAATGGAGAAGATCGCCTCGACTGCGCCTGCAGCACCCAACAGGTGCCCGATCGACGACTTGGTCGAGGACATGCACATGCGCGCTGCGGCATTGCCGACCAAGCGGTGCACGGCGCCGAGCTCGATCTCGTCGCCGACCGGCGTCGAGGTACCGTGGGCATTGATGTAGTCGATCTCCGCAGCCGAGATTCCGGCCTTCTTGATCGCGGCCTTCATACAGCGTAGCGCCCCATCGCCGTCCTCCGCCGGGGCGGTGATGTGGTGGGCATCGCCCGAGAGTCCATAGCCGATGAGTTCGGCATAGATCCGCGCCCCGCGACTTTTGGCGTGCTCGTAGCTTTCCAGAACCACGATGCCCGCGCCTTCCCCCATGACGAAGCCGTCCCGATCGCGGTCGTAAGGGCGGGATGCCCGTTCCGGCGTATCATTGAACGACGTGGACAGCGCGCGACAGGCCACAAATCCGGCCATCCCGATGCGCGAGATCGGCGATTCCGCGCCGCCCGCCACCATGACCTCGGCGTCGCCGAGTGCCACCAGGCGTGCGGCATCTCCTATGGCGTGCGCTCCGGTCGAACACGCCGTTACCACGGCGTGGTTGGGCCCTTTCAGGCCATGCGCAATCGACACATACCCCGATGCGAGATTGATTAGTCGGCCGGGAATGAAGAACGGCGATACCCGCCGCGGTCCCCTCTCCTTCAGCGCGATCGCCGTTTCGGCAATGCCGGTAAGGCCGCCGATGCCGGAGCCGATCATCACTCCCGTTTTGATCTGATCGGCATGGCTGAGAGGTTTCCAACCCGCATCATCGAGCGCTTGGCGCGCGGCGCACATGGCGAAGATGATGAAATCGTCGACCTTGCGCTGCTCCTTCGGCTCCATCCATTGGTCGGCATTGAAGCTGCCATTCGCGCCGTCGCCACGGGGAACCTGACAAGCGATCTTCGCCGGCAGATCGGAAACGTCGAAAGTTTCGATGCGTCTGGCCCCGCTCTCACCGTTGATGAGCCGCTGCCAGCTCGGCTCGACGCCGCAAGCAAGCGGCGTCACCATGCCGAGCCCTGTCACCACGACGCGCCTCATCTTCAACTCCTTGCCCGGTAGCCAATACCATATTCTCCCGGCGCCGCGAGGCGCCAAGGCAATGTCCGATCAGAAAGTCGCGAGAGATCGTCCCGCGCCGGGCGGGCTTAGCTTTTTGCGTTCTTTTCTAGGAATTTAATAGCGTCACCAACCGTCAAGATCGTTTCGGCGGCGTCGTCGGGGATCTCACAACCGAACTCTTCCTCGAACGCCATGACGAGTTCGACCGTGTCGAGGCTGTCGGCGCCGAGGTCGTCGATGAAGCTCGCGTTCTCGGTCACCTTTTCGGCTTCGACGCCCAAATGTTCGACGACGATCTTTTTCACCCGCTCGCCAATATCACTCATCGCTGCAACCTCGCGTCCTTTGATGGGCTCGATTGGTCAGCGCCCCCGAGCCGTTGCGGTATGGGCTTGCGTGGTATCCGGCGTCGGATCATCGGGTCGCGAGCGGACCCCTGTGACGAGTGGAACCGTTATGCCGCCCCAGCCAAACCGAAGTCCGGTTACCATACTTCAAATGCCTTGACCAGCACGGCTACGCCGCATCCGGGAACCCGGCTCGGCGCGGCGATGACGTTCAAATCATTGCCATTCCACCGTTCACGTGCACGGTTTGGCCGGTGATGTAAGCGGCCTCTTCCGAGGCCAGAAAGACCGCAGCGGCCGCCACGTCCGCTCCCGCGCCGAGCCTGCCCGCCGGCACTCGGGCGAGGATCGCCTCCCGCTGCTTCTCGTTGAGCTTGTCGGTCATGGCTGTGGCGATCAAACCCGGCGCGATGCAGTTCGCCGTTATGCCGCGTTTGGCGTATTCGGCAGCGATCGACTTGATCATGCCGATCATGCCTGCCTTCGTTGCCGTGTAATTGCCCTGGCCGGGGTTGCCGGTGATGCCCACCACGGAGCCGATGCCGATGATGCGGCCAAAGCGGCGCCGCATCATCCCGCGCAGTGCGGCGCGGGCGAGGCGGAACGTCGCCGTCAGATTGATCGCGAGGACGTCGTCCCAGTCCTCGTCGCGCAATTGAACAAGGAGATTGTCCTTATTGATCCCGGCATTGGCGACCAAGATGTCGAGCTTGCCCATGGCCTCCTCGCATTTCGGCACCAGGGCCTCGACCTCGTCCTTGTCTGCGAGATTGCACGGCAGCACATGGGCGCGGTCCTTGAGTTCGCCGTGGAGCCGATCGAGCGCGTCCCGCCGCGTCCCGGAAAGCGCCACGGTCGCCCCCTGCTGGTGAAGCGCGCGCGCAATCGCGCTGCCGATTCCGCCGCTTGCCCCGGTGACGAGGGCGCTCTTGCCGGTCAAATCGAACATCGATCGCTCCTCGCGCTCATGCCTTGTCGAGCCTGAACCTGGCAATCTCCTCCGGCGTTCCGATCGCAGCGCCCCCCGCTCCCTCGACGATGCGCCTGATGAGCCCGCTCAATACTTTGCCGGCGCCGACCTCATAGAACGTGCTAACGCCTGCCGCAGACATGAGCGCGATCGACTCGCGCCAGCGCACCGTCCCGGTGACTTGCGCGACGAGTGCGCGCACGATCTCGGCCGGATCTCGGATCGGCTTCACGAAGGCGTTGGCGACGACCGGCACGACCGGCGGCTTGACCGCGACACTGGTCAGCGCCTGCGCCATGGCATCCGCTGCCGGTTGCATCAGCGTGCAGTGGAAGGGCGCAGAGACGGGCAGCATCGTGGCGCGCCGCGCGCCCTTTTCTTTGGCGATGTCGACCGCGCGCTCGACGGCCGCCCTGTCACCGGAAACGACCACCTGTCCGCCGCCATTATCGTTCGCCGCTTGGCAGACTTGGCCTTGCGCGGCTTCTGCCGCCACGGCAGCCGCTTGCTCGAAGTCGAGCCCAAGCAGCGCGGCCATGGCGCCGCTGCCGACCGGGACTGCTTTTTGCATCGCGCGACCGCGCAGACGCAGGAGCCGCGCGGTGTCGGCAATGGTGAGGGCGCCCGCGGCAGCGAGCGCCGAATATTCTCCGAGCGAATGGCCGGCGACGAAGCGCGCGTCGCGCGCGACATCAACACCCGCATGGGCCTCCAGCGCACGCATCGCCGCCAGCGACACCGCCATCAGCGCGGGTTGCGCATTCTCGGTCAGCGTCAGCGTTTCGGCCGGGCCTTCCCACATGATGCTTGTGAGCCTCTGGCCGAGCGCCGCATCAACCTCCTCGAACACTGCCCGCGCCGGCGCAAATGCATCGGCGAGCGCTTTGCCCATGCCAACCGCCTGGCTGCCTTGGCCAGGAAATACGAAAGCGAACGACATTCCCTCCCCTTGCCGAGGTCGCGGCCCTAAGACACCCCGACATCCCCCCTGTCAAGCGTCGGCACGGTCGCGGTCAGCCTCCCCGGACGTCGTCGGCTGCCTTGCCTTTTGCCCCGAACTGCGTATAACCGCCGCTTCCGCTCGATCCCGGCTGGGAACTGAACGGTCGGCTGCTCGGCCAGTTGCCGCGCGGCAGGACATGATGGTCCGGCGTCCGGTGTTTCCGCCTTCGCAGCATTTCGAGCCTTTCCCGGAAAGACTCGAAGGGCTTTGCGCCGGGGAATGAGCGCCAAACAAGGAAAGGCATCGATGCCGCTCTACGAACACGTCTTCATCACGCGCCAAGACGCGAGCGCGCAGCAGGTCGAAGATCTGACTGCCCAGTTCAAAGCCATCATCGAGCAGATGGGAGGCAAGGTCGCCAAGACCGAGCAATGGGGCGTAAAATCCCTCGCCTACCGTCTGCGCAAAAACCGCAAAGCGCATTTCACTCTGTTCAACATCGAGGCGCCGCCGGCCGCCCTCAATGAGGTCGAGCGGCAGGAGCGGTTGAGCGAGGATGTGTTGCGCTATCTTACGGTTCGGGTGCACGAGCACGAGGAAGGCCCGTCCGCAATGATGCGCAAGGCGGATCGCGACCGCGAGCGCGATGACCGGGGGTTTGGCTTTCGTGATCGGGATCGCGGCGGCTTCCGTGACCGCGACCGTGGCGAGTACCGTCGCGACCGCGAGGGCCGCCCGCCGCGCGAGAGCTACGATGAGGACTCCTCACCCGGCACAGCGACCGAGGAGTGACAGCCATGGCGACTTCCCCCGCACAAACGCGGCGGCCTTTCTTTCGTCGGCGCAAGACCTGCCCGTTTTCCGGCGCTAACGCGCCGAAGATCGACTACAAGGACGTTAAACTCTTGCAGCGCTACGTCTCCGAGCGCGGCAAGATCGTGCCGAGCCGGATTACGGCCGTTTCCGCCAAGAGGCAGCGGGAGCTGGCACGCGCGATCAAACGCGCACGCTTTCTCGGATTGTTGCCTTACGTGATCCGTTAGCACAGGACAGCGCGCACACGACGGAGGACGAGCCGAGCAAAGCAGACGAGCGACGATCCATCGTCTGCCCTCGATCATTCGTCTTCCGATGGTTGGGACGGACCCCGTTCCGTCTCTAACCGCTGATGAAGCGGGACAGCTGAAGATGATGCAAGTCGTATTGGTCGGAGTGGGAGCGGGCGCGGCAGCGGCGCTGCTGTTTGCGTCTGTGATATCGGGGTCGATCGCAGCGATCTTTCTTTTTTATCTCGCGCCGCTGCCGATCCTCATCGCAGCGCTGGGCTTTAGTCATATAGCAGGGTTGATCGCGGCTGCAATTGCAACGGCGGTGGTCACCATTCTTTCCGGCACGTTCTTCATCGCGGCCCCTGTCATCGCGTTCGGGGCCTGGTGGCTCGGCTATTCGGCGCTGCTTGCGCGACCGGCAGCAGACGGCGGCGGTGCGCTCGAGTGGTATCCGCCCGGCCGGCTCGTGCTGTGGGCCGCCGTCATCGGCACGCTTACCATTGCCGCCGCCGTTCTCAGCCTCGGCACAGACCAACAGAGCGTACAGGCCACCTTGCGCAAGGTGTACGAGCGTATGCTGCGCGACCAATCGCCGGTCGACCTTTTGGTCGTGGCTAGTCCGCCGGCGGCCGCCCTGTTTTCCACTGTCAGCAACTTATTCAATCTCTGGCTTGCCGCCCGGATCGTGAAAATCTCCGGCCGGCTCAAGCGACCTTGGCCGGATTTGGCGGCATTGACATTGCCACCGTCGAGTTCCGGCCTGCTCGCGGCCGCGCTCGCGGGTTCCTTCTTGCCGGATCTCTTCGGCATGCTCTCGAGCGCGTTTGCGGCAAGTCTGCTCATGGCGTTTGCAATGCTGGGCTTTGCCGTCCTGCACGCGATCACGCGCGGAATGGGCAGCCGCGCCTTCGTGCTCGCGGCCGCCTACGCCGCCGTGCTGGTTCTGGTCTGGTCGGTCTTAGCGATGGCCATTCTGGGGCTTGCGGAAGCCGCTTTCCACATTCGCAACCGTGTTGCGCGAAAACGGGGCCCGCCCAGTTTGCGAACGTGATCCAATGCTCAACAGATGGAGAGATCAGTCATGGAAGTGATCCTGCTCGAGCGCGTCGCCAAGCTCGGTCAAATGGGCGACATCGTGCGCGTCAGGGACGGATTTGCGCGGAACTACCTGCTGCGCCAGGGCAAGGCGTTGCGTGCGACGAAGGAGAACCGCTCCCGGTTCGAGAAAATGAAGGTCGAGTTGGAAGCGCGCAATCTCGAGCAAAAGAAAGAAGCGGAAAAAATCGCACAAAGGCTTGATGGCCAGAGCTTCAGTGTGCTGCGCCAAGCGGCCGAGGGCGGCCAGCTTTACGGCTCGGTCTCGCCCCGCGACCTCGCCGCGCTGGTCACCGACGCAGGCTTTGCGATCAGCCGGGCTCAGGTGGCGCTCCACACGCCGATC
The DNA here is from genome assembly GCA_035639895.1 of Xanthobacteraceae bacterium. Classification (GTDB taxonomy): domain Bacteria; phylum Pseudomonadota; class Alphaproteobacteria; order Rhizobiales; family Xanthobacteraceae; genus VAZQ01. The sequence continues at coordinate 3,016 of DASQXF010000097.1, read as the reverse complement.
AAGACAATCGGATTGCATCGGGTGCCGATCGCGCTCCACCCGGAAGTGGAGGCGTCGATCAACGTGACGGTGGCGCGCAACGCGGACGAGGCGCAACGGCTGGCCCGGGGCGAGGATATCACCGTCGCTCGCGAAGAGGGCGAAGAAGCCGCTGCCGCGGCTGCAGCAGCGGCGGAAGCCTTCTTCGAGCCCGAGGCGGCCGCAACGCGGCGCACGCGTGAGGCCACGACCGAGAGCTCGCAAGCAGACGCCGAAGAGGAGAAGAAATAGCGCCGTCGCGTTTCCGCCGACCGCGTACGCGTGTGCGTTGCTCCGACGCCGGCGCGCTACTCCTCGAAAGCTTCAACCGTGGATTGCCGCACCGCCGTGGTCGCGGCGGCTTGGGGCGGCCCGCCCTCGCCGCCGCCTTGCTCGGCAGCAATCGGAAGACTCCCCGTTTCGACGCTCTCCGACGGACGCCGAGGCCGGGCCGCGCCCGCAGTGCGCTCGTTGCCCGCCTGCGCCGCCTGACTATCCGCTGGCTTGCCTTGATCGGGCGCTGGTGAGGACGCTTGCCCGGCGCCCAATGTCGGCGGCCGCCGCTGCTGAACCGCCCGCGCATCGCTGCCGACCGAGGCAAGATAGGCAGCCATGGCCGCAGCTTCGCGCGGGCCGGTGGTATAATGATCCCGCAAAAACGTGGCGCTGCTCGGCTTGATCTCGCGCGGACTGCGATGGCAGGCGTTGCATGTATCGGCGAAAATTTGCGCGGCAGACTTGCCCCTATCGAGGTTCAGTTGGGCCATCACCGGAGCGTCCATCGCCCCTACTGCAGCCGCGACCACAACGCATGGCAGGATGCGAGCAACCCTCGACACGAGCATTCTCCCTTGTCGCCCATCCGTACCCGACCACCTTTGCTTGCGATTTTTGGCCAAAAGAGGATGCGGCCAGGAACCAGCCGGGGCTGGCTTTGATTTCCCCCGTGCCCGCGAGGCAAACGCGTTGCGGCAATCAGGAGACTTTGTTTTAATTCTTTCAGGCGCAAGGGCTTGCGATCGGGTCAGAGCCTCGATCCGGCGCCGGCGCGAGGCGGCCCGGGGCGCCGCGGGGGAAGACATTGACGCGATGGAGGCGGCCGATGGATCGGTTGCTTCAGGCATTCTGCCGAAGGCTGATCCGCACAGGGAACCTTCAGGTTACGACTGCGGCAGGATCGACCTTTAGCTGTGGGGATGGCACCGGCACGCCCGTGGCGATCCGATTTACGCGCCGGGCAGCCGAGTGGCGGATCCTCGTTGATCCCGAGCTCAGGCTGGGCGAAGCGTATATGGACGGCAGCCTGCTCGTCGAGCAAGGCTCGATCGCCGAATTTCTCGACCTCGCCGTCAAGAACCTCGGCCGGATCCCGGCTAGCGCGCGGAGCGGGCTGCTGCGGATGCCGCGTTCGCTCGCTCGCAGGCTGTTTGAGCACAACACGTTGGGGAGGGCACGCCGCAACGCGGTCCATCACTACAATATCGATTATCGCATTTATCGGATGTTTCTCGACGCCGACCTGCAATATTCGTGTGCTTACTTCCAAGACAATAGCTTCTCACTCGAGCAAGCACAGCTCGCCAAGAAACGCCACATCGCTGCCAAGCTCCTCCTCAAGCCAGGGCTGAGGGTTCTCGACATAGGCAGCGGATGGGGAGGACTCGATCTCGATCTCGCACGCAATGCCAAGGTTTCCGTCGTCGGCATCAACCTCTCCGATGAGCAGGTGCGGATCGCGCGCGAACGCGCGGCGGCCGAAGAGCTGGGGTGCGAGTTTCGCATCCAGGATTATCGTACGGTGTCGGAGAAATTCGATCGCATCGTCTCGGTCGGAATGTTCGAACACGTTGGCAAACGCCATTACGATACGTTCTTCCGCAAATGCCGCGACTTGCTCACGGACGACGGCGTGATGTTGCTGCACACGATCGGACGCTGGAATGGTCCAGCCGAGACCAATCCCTGGGTGCGGCGTTATATCTTTCCGGGGGGTTACACGCCGGCGCTGTCTGAACTCGCTCCCGCGATCGAGCGCTCTGGCTTGATCGTCAGCGATATCGAGATACTGCGCCTGCATTACGCGCAGACCTTGCGCGCATGGCGAACCAATTTCCTTGCCCGTCGCGATGAGGTCACCAGGCTGTTCGATGAAACCCCGGATCTGAAAGAGCGGTTCGGCAGCGCCGACCAATTCGTTCGGATGTGGGAATACTACCTTGCCGGATTCGAAGCATCGTTCAGGTACTACGGGCTTGTCGTGTTCCAAATCCAGCTTCTCAAGAGCATCGAGGCCGCGCCCCTCACGAGGGATTACATGTATCGCGGGAGATCCGATGTTGATTCGAGCGCCGGCCTCGCGGAGGCGGCCGAATAGCAGCCAAGCGTGTCATTTGGGAAAACCGCGCCACCGGCGGACGGTCTGAACGGGAACCAGTCGACGCGGCAGGAGGCCGCCGATGGACCGGTTGCTTCGGGCGGTATTCAGAAGCTTGATCCGCGGCGGAAATCTCCGGGTCACCACCGCGGGAGGCTCGACCTTTAGCTTCGGAGACGGGACCGGGTCGCGCGCCGCCATTCGTTTCACCACCCGAGCAGCCGAGCGCGGCGTCCTGCTCGATCCCGCGTTGAAGTTCGGTGAAGCCTATATGGACGGCGGCGTCATCCTCGAAGAGGGTTCGATCGCCGACGTCCTCGCCATCGTACTCGGTCAGCGCCGCCAAGGTCTGCCGGCGTGGACGCGGCTGCCATGGCTCATCCGCTACCTTTATCGCCGCATCAGGCAATTCAATCCGCGCGGGCGAGCGCGACGCAATTCAGCGCACCACTACGATCTCGACGACCGCCTTTACGCGCTGTTCCTCGATGCCGACCGGCAATACAGCTGCGCCTATTTCGAAGCCTACGAGCAATCGCTGGACGACGCTCAGCTTGCCAAGAAGCGCCACCTTACGGCCAAGCTTCTCGTCCCGCCGGATCGCCGCGTGCTCGATATCGGCTG
>DASQXF010000096.1:0-20403 GCA_035639895.1 Xanthobacteraceae bacterium | reverse complement strand
AGCTTTGGTTTCAGCGGTTATTCGACGTCCTTAATTTCCGTCTCGCCGAGATGCCCCCGGAACTGCTGATCGCCTCGTCGTTTCTGCCCGGCACACCGCCGCGCGATCCGGCCGACCGGATTATGGCCGCGACTGCTCGTGAATACGGTTATGTACTTATCACGCGCGATCGGCCGCTCTTGGACTATGCTGGCCAGGGGCACATCCAAGCCGTTATTTGCTGAGCGCTCCTGCGATGAATTTATCCAAGTTCAAAAACTCCCTCGCCAAGCCCAAGCCGCCTGCCGGCCTCGCGCCGACGCTGACGGCGTTGTGGTGGGCGGCCAAGGACGAATGGGAAAAGGCGCACAACATCGTCATGGACGAGGGCGGCAAGGATTGCGCATGGGTGCATGCCTATTTGCACCGGGTGGAGGGCGATCTCGAGAATGCCCGCTACTGGTACAGGCGCGCCCACCGCGCGGTCGTGAGCGCGCCGTTCGCTGCCGAGTGGGATGCCATTGCTGAAATTCTGCTGGAAGAGCACCGCTGATCGAGCACTCCGCCGCGCTGCAGTCCACTTGTTTCGGCAGCAGGTGCGGCGGCGCGCAATCGTATTTGCGTCGCTTTAGGCAAGCCGCCGTCAGCTCGGCTCCATACCTCTCTTCGTGAACGCCGAGGCCGCCTGAGGCGCGGTGAGGAACTTGACGAGCGCTTTGGCGGCGTCCGCCTCCTTGGCGGCGGCCATGATGCCGGTGGAAAAGGTGGTGAAGTGCTGGACGTCCGCCGGCAACGGCCCGACGTAATCGACGCCGCCGAAGTGCGACAATTCGCTCACCTGCTGGAATCCGATTTCGGCTTCTCCGCTGGCAATGATGCTGCCGACGAACACGCCGGGCGGCGTCTGCTTGAGCTTTCCCTTGACCTCGTCGGCGATGCCCAGGCGCTGGAACACGCCAAGCATATAAACACCGCTCGGACCGGTCGAATAGCCGATCGACTTGGCGGCGAGGAGCGTCTTCTTCAGCGCTTCGGTCGTGCTGATGTCGGGCTTCGGCGCGCCGGCTTTCACGCCCACGCCTACCCCCGATTTCGCCAGATCGACGCGGCTGCCGGGTACGACCCTGCCAGTTTTGATCTGCTCATCGATCGACGGGGCCGACATGATCAGCAGGTCGTACGGCTCGCCGGCTGCTACGCGCCTATTCGCATCGAGCGTTCCCGTGAAGACCGTCGTGACCTTATGTCCGGATGCCTTTTCGAATTGCGGTACCAGTTCGCGATAGGCTTCTTCGGTCGCCTGCGTGGATAGAACCTTGATTTCGGCGGCGTGGACCATGCCAGGCAACATCAGAAAGCTCACGATGGCCGCGACCACTCGTTTCGTCGCCACGTCATCCTCCCTTGCTCGCCGGTCCACGGTTTGTTGAGATTGATCCTATCAGGCTGCGCGCCCTTGCGGCCGCCGGCCCGGATCACTCGCGGATGCTGATGCCGGTCTCTTTGATCAGCGGTCCCCACTTGTCCATCTCCGATTTGAGAAATCGTCCGAGCTCCGCCGGAGTCGAGCCGATCACGAACAAGCCGAGCTCTTCCAAACGTCCTCTGATCGCGGGATCGGCCAGCGCGGCCGCGGTGTCGGCATGCATCTTCCGTACGATCGCCGGCGGCGTATTGGCCGGCACGAAGAAGGCGTACCATCCCGACACATCGAATCCCGGCAAGCCGCTCTCCGCGAGCGTCGGCACGTCCGGCGCCGCCGGCGAGCGTTTGGCGGTCGTCACTGCAAGCGCCCGCAATTGGCTCTGCTGCATCAGCGACAGCAGCGGGGCGATATTGTTGAAGAAGACGTCGACGCGTCCGGGGATCACGTCTTGGATCGCCGGCGCAGCGCCGCGATAGGGAATGGTCGTCAACGCGATGCCGGCCGCGCGCTTGAATAGCTCGCCGGCAAGATGCGGCGCAGTGCCATGGCCGGGCGTTGCAAAGGTAAGCTTGCCGCTGTTCGCCTTGGCATGGGCGATGAACTCCGGCACCGAACGCGCGGGCGAGGAGTTCGGTACGATCATCGCGCAGGGATACTGCACGATGAGCGTGACCGGCATGAAGTCGGCGACCGGATCGTAGGTGAGTTTTGGATAGAGATATAAATTGACGGCCTGGAAGTCTCCCGCGAGAAAAATGGTGTAACCATCGGGGGCGGAGCGGGCCGCGGCCTCGGCCGCGATATTTCCGCTGGCTCCGCCTCGGTTCTCTATCACCACTTGCTGGCCCCAGGTGTCAGACAGCCGGGCGGAGAGGATGCGGGCGATCGCATCGGCTCCGCCGCCCGGTGGAAACGGCACGATCAGGCGGACGAAACGGTTCGGCCAGGTCTCGGCCGGGGTCTGGGCGAATGCAGCCGGGCCGAGTGCCGCGGCAAACGCCAACGCCGCAGCGATGCCGATCGACCGGATGCGGCGGCCTTTGTCAGGCCATCTTGCGTTCATTCGCGAATGCTGATCCCGGCTTCCTTGATGACCGGTGCCCATTTGTCCATCTCCGCCTTGAGAAACGCCGCGAGCTGCTCAGGCGTCGAGCCCACCACCAATACTCCCAGTTGCTCGAGCCGCTCCTTGGTTGCCGGATCGTTTAGCGCCGTCACGGTATCGGCATGCATCTTCCGAATGATCTCCGGCGGCGTCTTGGCCGGCGCAAATAGCGCATACCATGAGGAGACGTCGAACCCCGGCACGCCCGCCTCCGCGATCGGCGGCAGATGCGGCACCGCCGGCATGCGCTTGGCAGTCGTGACCCCCAGGCCCCGTAGCTTGCCGCCTTGGATCAGCGGCAGCACGGCGCCGATATTGTTGAACATCACGTCGACGCGGCCGGGCACGAGATCGCTGAACGCAGGCCCTGCTCCGCGATAGGGCACGTGCAGCATTTCGATGCCGGCCATGCGCTTGAACAGTTCGCCGGAGAGATGCACCGAGGTGCCGTGACCCGAGGAGGCGAAGGTGATCTTCCCCTTATTGGCTTTCGCATAGGCGATGAATTCGCCGACCGAATGGGCGGGCGAGGTCAGCGGCACCGCCATGATGTTGGCGTACTCGCAAAGAAGCGATACCGGCGCGAGATCGGTCATCGCATCGTAGCTGAGCGAGGGAAACAGGAAACGGTTCACTGCGAGCGGCATTGACTGGAGCAATATCGTGTAGCCGTCGGGATCGGCGCGCACGACCGCCTCCGTGCCGATATTGGTGGAAGCGCCGCCGCGGTTCTCGACCACCATCTGCTGGCCCCACATGTCCGAGAGCTTGCCGGCGACCACGCGCGCGATGGCATCGGTGCCGCCGCCAGGCGGGAACGGCACGATGAGGCGCACGAACCGGGTCGGCCAATGCTGCGCCGACGTGTCGCGGGTAGACGAAGTCTGCGCGAGCGCTCGTCCAGTCAGACATGGGACGAATGCCGCCGTCGCCGCCATTCCGATCGCGCAACGGCGGGTGATCATTCGCTGACCCTGATGTTGGCCGCCTTGATGACCGGCGCCCACCGCTGCATCTCCGCCTTGAGATGCGCGCCCAGTTGTTCGGGCGTGGAGCCCACCACGACGACGCCGAGCGCGTCGAGTTTGGCTCTGATTTGCGGCTCGGCAAGCACCGCTACCGTGTCGGCGTGCATCTTGGCGATGATTTCGGGAGGCGTCCTGGCGGGCACGAAGAAAGCGAACCAGGACGACGTGTCGTAGCCGGGCACACCGGATTCCGCGATGGTTGGAATCTCCGGCGCCGTCGCCACCCGCGCGGCGGTGGTCACGCCGAGTGCGCGCAATTGTCCAGATCGCACGAGCGGCAGGCCCGAGGCCATGACCGCGAACGTGCAATCAACGCGTCCAGCGATCACGTCGGTGTAAGCGGGCGACGCTCCGCGGTAGGGCACATGGGTCAGGTTGACTTTCGCCATATGCTTGAACAGCTCGGCGCTCATGTGTGGCGAGCTGCCATGCCCCGGAGAGGCAAAGGTAAGCTTTCCCGGCTCGCCCTTGGCCTGCGCAACAAGATCGGCAACCGAACGCGATGGCGAGGAATTCGGCACGACCAGCACGTTGGGGAAGAGGCAGATCAGCGTCACCGGGGCGAAATCGGCAAGTGGATCGTAATTGATCGATTCAAAGAGGTAGCGGTTGACGGCCAGTCCGGCCGCCGTGATGTACATGGTGTAGCCGTCGGGCGCGGAGCGGGCGACGAATTCGGAGGCGATGTTGCCGCCGGCGCCCGGCCTGTTCTCGATCACCACTTGCTGGCCCCAGATCTCCGCGAGCCGCGCGCTGAGGATGCGGCCGATGCTGTCGATGCCGCCGCCGGGCGTGAACGGCACGACGAGCTTGACGACGCGGCTGGGCCAGCCTTGCGCGGAAGCGGTCTGCGCCCCGGCGTTGCGTCCGCGCAGCAGGGGCGCGAGCGCCGCCGAGACCGCTAGCGCGGCGAGCCGGCGCCGATCGATCATCGCGGACTTCGCCCTCACTCGTCGACCTTGATTTTCGCTTCGCGGATGACAGGACCCCATTTATCCATTTCGGCCTTGAGAAAGGCACCAAGCTCCTCCGGGGTCGAACCGACGAGCGTGGCGCCGAACTGCTCCAGCCGCTCCTTCACCGTGGGATGGGCAAGCGTCGCGACGGCGTCCTCGTTGATCCTGCTGATAATGGCGCGCGGCGTCTTGGCCGGCACGAACAACGCAAACCAGGTCGAGACATCGAAGCCCGGAACGCCGGCTTCCGCGATGGTCGGCAGGTCTGCCGCGGCCGGCACGCGCTTTGCCGCGGTGACGGCCAAGCCGCGCGCAGCCCCATTCTTCACATGTGGCAAGCTCGCCGTGATGTTGTCGAAAATGACATCGAGACGGCCCGCAATGACATCCTGCAACGCGGGCGCTGCGCCGCGATAAGGTACGTGCGTCATCTCGATCCCGGCCATGCGTTTGAACAGTTCGCCGGAAAGGTGCACCGAGGTGCCGATTCCGCCTGAGCCGTAGCTGATTTTGCCGGGGTTGGCCCTGGCATAGGTGATGAATTCGCGCACCGACTTTGCCGGCGAGGCATTGGGCACCACCATGATATTCGATTGCGTGCAGATCAGCGTGACCGGCGCGAAATCGGCGACCGGATCATAGTTGAGCGAAGAATAAAGAAACCGATTGGTCGCGTGCGGTACCGAGGTGATGTAAAGCGTGTAGCCGTCGGGATCGGATAGGGCTGCGGCCTGCGCGCCGATGTTGGCGCCGGCGCCGCTGCGGTTCTCGACCACCACCTGTTGGCCCCAGGCCTCGGAGAGACGGTTGCCCATGACGCGGGCGATCACGTCGGTGGCGCCGCCAGGCACGAACGGAACGATGATGCGCACGTGACGTGTGGGCCAGCCTTGGGCACCGGCCGGCGCGAGTGAGCCGAAGGTCAGCGCGGACGTGGCAACAAGGCCGACGAAACGGCGGCGGCTGAGCATGGGCTCGTCCTCCCAGACCTTCGCCTCCGTTGTCCGGAGCGAAGGGGGCGCGCGCTCGTTCGCGCGTCTCAAATTTTGGAGAGGCTACTGCCGCGCGCTACGTCCCACAACGGCCCCGTGCCGCGAAAGGTCGCAGGCCTCGCGAGCGCGAGCGGGCTAACTATTTACCTTTCCCCTCCGCGATCGGGGGAAGATCGGCATCGCTATTGACAGTCTTTTTACCCACGTGCTCGCCGCCGTTGAGCAGGAATACCGCAAGGGCGACAGCGATCAGTGCGCCCAAAATGGCGCCGAGCGTGCCGTTCCGTGCTCTGTTGTCGTTCATCACCGTCTCCGATCATTCGGACATAAGTCCAACGCTCCTCCCGGTTCCGGGTTCCTGCGCCGGCGGCCCTGGAACTGCGGCAGCCTTGTGGCGCCTCGCGCGAGCGTTTAACAAACGGCCACAGACGGCAGCGCAGGTACAGGCTCGCGGCATGAGTTGGCGGAAAACCCGCTGATGAAATCCAAGCTCAGCAAAGGCGCAACCGGCGATTGGGAGGTCGTGATCGGCATGGAAGTCCATGCCCAGGTGACCTCGCAATCGAAACTTTTTTCCGGTGCATCGACCGCATTCGGCGGCGAGCCCAATTCGCACGTGTCCCTCGTCGACGCGGCCATGCCCGGCATGCTGCCGGTAATCAACGAAGAGTGCATCAAGCAGGCGGTGCGCACCGGCCTTGGCCTCAAGGCGCAGATCAATGCGAGGTCGGTATTCGACCGCAAGAACTACTTTTATCCCGATCTGCCGCAGGGCTACCAGATCAGCCAGTACAAATCGCCGCTCGTGGGCGAAGGCGAGGTTCTCGTCGATTTGCCGGACGGCGAGAGCGTGACTGTCGGGATTGAGCGGCTGCATCTCGAGCAGGACGCCGGCAAGTCGCTGCACGACCGGCATTCCAGCATGTCGCTTGTCGACCTCAATCGCGCGGGCGTGGCGCTGATGGAGATCGTATCGAAGCCGGATATGCGCTCGTCCGAGGAGGCCAAGGCCTATGTCGCGAAATTGCGTGCCATCCTGCGCTATCTCGGTACCTGCGACGGCGATATGGAGAAGGGCAACCTGCGGGCCGACGTGAACGTATCGGTACGCAAACCCGGTGCCCCGCTCGGTACGCGCTGCGAGATCAAGAACATCAACTCGATCCGTTTTATCGGTCAGGCGATCGACTACGAGGCGCGGCGTCAGATCGAAATTCTGGAGGACGGAGGCGAAATCGACCAGGAGACGCGTTTGTTCGATCCTAACAAGGGCGAGACGCGCTCCATGCGCACCAAAGAGGAAGCGCACGACTATCGTTACTTTCCCGATCCCGATCTGCTGCCGCTCGAGCTCACGGCCGCCTACATCGACGAACTCAGGAGGCACCTTCCGGAATTGCCCGACGAGAAGAAGGCGCGTTTCTCGCGCGATTACGGCCTGTCCGGCTACGACGCCGGCGTTCTGGTTGCCGAGCGGGAGACGGCCGACTTCTTCGAAGCGGTCGCAAAGGGCCGCGACGCGAAGGCCGCCGCCAACTGGGTTATCAACGAGCTGGCCGGTCGACTCAATAAAGAGGGCAAGGACATTTCTGCCTCGCCGGTGTCGGCCTCGCAGCTCGGCGCGATCCTCGATCTGATTTCGGCCGGCACCATTTCGGGCAAGATTGCCAAGGACTTGTTCGAGATCTGCTGGCACGAAGGCGGCGATCCGCAGACGATCGTGGCAGCACGCGGCATGACGCAGGTGACCGATCTTTCAGCCATCGAGCCGGTCGTCGACGAGCTCATTGCCCGGAACCCGGAGAAGGCGGAGCAAGCGAAAGCGAAGCCCGCGCTGATCGGTTGGTTCGTCGGTCAGGTGATGAAGGCGTCGGGGGGCAAAGCCAATCCGAAGACGGTGAACGAGCTGCTCAAGACCAAACTCGGACTCTGAAGATCGACGCGAGCACACAGAGCCGGGCGAGCGAACAAGGACGTGAATTGTCCGGCTACCTTGTCCGTTCTGCGTCCTCTTCCGCGAATCACTTCGAAGGCCGATTCGCTCGATTCGTGCCGTAGCGGGCGCTTGCAAGCGGGTTTGCCGCCCCGCTCACACAAGATTTTTTGCACAAGTTGCTCGGTATGCTTAATGGCCGGTTGCGGCGGGTCGCGCAAGCGCACGCGTCTCGCGCATTTGCCGCATTCGCTGTAATCGCGCGGAAATCAGAACACGGCGAAAAGCCTTATGTCATCGATATTTTCGAGCGGTCGGAAAAAGATCGCGTTCGACGCTGTGCAATTGCGCCGTAGACAATCTCGCGCGCTTCTTCGGCCCCGTTCGAGACGCAAGATGTGGTGGCGGTGCGCGCGCGTACGCGCTTCATCGTGCAAAAACACTGGTTTTTTTATCGCGCTGTAGTAATCCCAATGCAGTGCTCGCGATCCCCGCGGGCACGGGACGACAATCGCCACTCACTCATGGCTAGGAGGGCAGCATGGCGAAGAAGCGAAGGAAGACAGCGAAGGCAGCGAAGAAGGGCGCAAAGAAGACCAAGCGCCGGAAGAAGAAGTAACCGCGCGCCGCGCATCAGTCTTCGACTTCGAACGACGTCGATGACTGCGTCAAACGGGCCGGCGCGCGTCGAAACGCGGTGAGCGCATCGCATTTCGACATTGCCGGCCCAGTCGACGCCAGAGGGCGTCGGCGAGACAGGGGCTCGAGCTTCACCGGCTCGGTTTGCCAGGGACGGTGAAGAAGAGGCGACGGAAGACCTCCGCACCTCGCCGCAGCAGAATTCCGCTGCCGGACTCGCAGCCCCGGCTCTCGCCGACGCCCTCGGTATTTTTTTGAAAGAGCGGGCGCTGCCTGACTCGTGCGTCGCTCATGCGGCCATCGCCGCCCCGGCATTTGTCTTACCCTCCTCGCCTTGCTGATCCGCAGCGGTTGGTTCGCCAGCATAAAGCATGGCGAAGCGGGCCGAACTCAGGAGGCAATTCAGTGTGTCTGATGAAGCCCTCGACATCGAGAGGCTTCAGTTACCTCTTGGGGTAAGTTCAAGAGGCCAACGCTCGCCCTGCAGTCCGTCGGTCGAGCTCGGCGGCGCTTGCCAAAGCTCGCCGGAGATTGGACCTGCGCTGGTTGCGGATTTTTCGCGGCGGATTAAATGTGCGTCGCCCTCCCAGAGAGATGCTCATGGCCCGCACCGCTAAGAAGCAAACGAAACGCCGGCGCAACGTGCGATCCGCGCCAAAGTCGGCCAAAACCGCGCCGCGCGCAGCCAGCAAAAAGCCCATCGATCTCTATTACTGGCCCACTCCGAACGGCTGGAAGATCACGATCATGCTGGAGGAGTGCGCGCTTCCTTACACGATGATCCCGGTCGATATTTCCAGGGGCGGCCAGTTCAAGCCGCAGTTCCTGGCAATCTCTCCGAACAATCGCATGCCGGCGATCGTCGATTACGATGGACCGGGCGGCAAGCCGATCTCGATCTTCGAGTCCGGCGCGATCCTGCAATATCTCGGCCGCAAGACCGGAAAGTTTTATCCGCGGGACGAGCGCGGTCGCGTCGAAGTCGATCAATGGCTGTTCTGGCAGATGGCCAATCTCGGCCCCAAAGCCGGCGAAGCGAACCACTTTCGAAACTATGCGCCCGAGCAGCTGCCGTACGCGGTCGAGCGCTTCAGCAATGAGATGAACCGAATCTACGGCGTCATGAACAGGCGACTCGAGGACCGAGAATTTCTCGCCGGCAAGTATTCGATCGCCGACATTGCTTGCATTGGTTGGGCGAGTCGCGCCGAGCGTCATGGTCACGACCTACGCGCCTTTGCGAACGTCAGGCGTTGGCTCGAAACGGTGCTAGCGCGTCCGGCGGTGAAGCGCGGCCTGTCCGTCAAGGTCGAGGCGGCGTTTCACGTCGACATGAAAGATCCGAAGGTCCGCGCGGTTCTATTCAATCAGCGAGCGCGCTGACTTGCGGGACGGATCGCGAGGGCCAATCTACAAGGCCTGCACGGGGCCGCTGTTGGGGGCCTCAAGCTACCGGTCCTTGACCGTTCCCGACGTGGCCGATACGGAAGTTTCGTCGCCGGAGACGTGGCCGAGTGGCTGAAGGCGGCGGTTTGCTAAACCGTTATACGGTCTAAAGCCGTATCGAGGGTTCGAATCCCTCCGTCTCCGCCAGTTCCATCGCTGGGTTTTCCCAACCGGCTCTCGCGCTCGAACATCGCCTCAGGAGCCCATTGCGGCGGCCGGAACGCGTTTTGTCAGCAACCTTGCAGCGCCTTGCAAAAAGAGAAAGGGCGGACATGCGTCCGCCCTTTCGCTCAGGAAGTCGGCTCAATAGGAGTCGTCGCGATACCAATCCTGCAGAGGGTAGCCCTGGTAATAACCGTTTCGCTCCGACTGATTGCCTTGCTGGGGCGCCCGTTGCGCCAGCGCGGGGGAGGCGATCGCCATGACAAGAATGGCGGCAGCAACTAGCGTCTTCATGGTTTTCTCCTAGCCGATGACTAATCGTGCGCGCGTTATTTGCGGGCGAGAGGCTGCATGTGCAATGCACAATGTTTTGAACCGGCCGTGATGGACGTTTATAAAAAATTGCTGTTCTGCTTCGAGTTAGGCGCTAAAGGCTCGTTTATACGGGATTAATGCAGCGCAAAAAATGGGGTCGAATTCTGCCCATGCGCCCGACAGACTCGGTATAAATTGGCCGATAAGATTGCTGCCAGACGACGAGCCGGAATGCTGGGACGGCGAGAACTACCGTTTGCCGAAGCGCGTTGCGATCGCGTCAAGCGGCGGCCGGGCTCTATCCTCGGGGGTTGTGCTCGGCCGGCCGATATGGACGAAGCCGGCGATGCGCTCGTGCTCCTTAAGGCCGAGCGCGGCGAGCACGCTGGGGTCATACGCGTACCATTCGGTGATCCAACTCGCAGCGTAGCCGAGCGCATGGGCGGCAACCACGAGGCTCATCGCGGCGGCCCCCGCGGACAGCACCTGTTCCCACTCGGGAATCTTCACGTGCGGGGCAGCGCGGCTCACGACCGCGATGACGAGCGGCGCACGCGCCAACCGGCTGCGTTCGGCTTCGATGTGCTCTGGCTTGGCCTGCGGATATTTGGCGCAAAAAGCCGCGGCAATGGCCTCGCCGGCGGCCGACCTCGCCTCACCCTCGAAGATGATGAAGCGCCAGGGCACAAGCTTGCCGTGATCGGGCACGCGCGACGCAATCGTAAGCAGCGTCTCGATCTCGGCGGTGGATGGGCCAGGGCCAGCAAGTTCGACCGGCTTGATGGATCGGCGGGTCTTGAGCAGTTGGAGAGCGTCGGGCATGGCTTGATGCGCGTGAGCGGGCGGATTTCCACCCCTGAAAGAGAGCGTCATTTAGGGCGGCAGGTGCAAATCTAGGCGGTTGCGCCTAGCATAGCGCAGGAATGCCGACAAACCCCTGGCACCGCTCTGCTAATGGCTTGAATTTGCCGCGATTGCGGTCGAAAACCGCGCCCTATGGGCATTGGGGGGACGAGTAAGGGCAAGGGGGGCCAACTCGTTTTGGCCGCCGGTGTGTGGCTCGCGGTATTCTCCGCGACGGCCGACGCCCAGTTCTTCGGAAGCTCACAAAGCTCAGACAGCTTCACGTTGCGCCCGCCGAGGGACGTGCCATCGGTCGCACCCCCGCAAAACTCCATTCCGCCGAGCGGCAGTGTGGCGCCGCCGGCGGCGGCAAAAGGACCGCTGCTGCAATCGCCCGCTGCAGCTAACCCAGCCGCGCAGGCTCATGCCGCACCGAACGCGTCCGCCGCGCCGGTGGTGCCGCCCGGGCACGGAGCGCTCGCGGTCAGCGCGCGGTTCGGCCGCGATCTGCCGACGATCAACGGCGGGTTGCATTGGCGCGTCTATCGCACGGAGCAGAACGGCGTGCCGCGCCTGGTCAAGGAGGACAAGGGCCCGGCCCCGACGTTCGTCCTGCCGCACGGCGCCTACGTGGTCAGCGTCGGCTTCGGGCTCGCGAGCATGACCAAGGCAGTGCCGGTGCGCGCCGATGCGATGAAGGAGGTGTTCGAAATTCCAGCCGGCGGACTACGCATCGAAGGTCGAGTCGGCGATGCGCGCATCCCGCAGGGGCAGATTTCGTTCGACCTTTACAAAGGCAGCCAATTCGAACCGGGCGACAAGCGCCCGATTGCCAGCGCCATCATGACCGGCGACATCGTGTTGCTGCCGGAGGGCACCTACTATGTCGTATCGAACTACGGCGATGCGAACGCGACAGTGCGCTCCGACATCCGCGTCGAGGTCGGCAAGCTCACCGACACCACCATCAACCATCGCGCCGCCATCATCACGCTCAAGCTCGTCAACGAGCGCGGCGGGGAAGCGCGCGCCAACACCCAGTGGTCGGTGCTTACGCCGGGCGGCGACGTCATCAAGGAATCGATCGGCGCGTTCCCGCGCGTGATCCTGGCGGAGGGCGAGTACCGCGCCATCGCGCGCAACGACAATCGCACATACGAGGGCGAGTTCCGCGTCGTCAACGGCGTCGACCGTGAGGTCGAGGTGATCGCGCGCTGAGCGCGCTGATTACTTTCCAGGCGAGCCGGCTGGCGCTACGGCCGTCGTGATCGATAGAGTGCTTGGCGAGTCACGTGCCAGAAGCAAAGGCGACCGTGCTCCGGCTGCGCCCACTCATCCCAATGATGCTGCTTGCGAGCATTTCCGCGGCAGGTGCGGCGCCGCTCGTGCCGCCGAGCGATCTGCCCGGCCGCGAGCGCTACCGTTTCACACCCTCGCCGCTCGACCGCTTCATGCAGCCGACCCCGCGCGCCAAGCCGCTGTTGCGCTGGGATTGCGACCAGCGCCGCGGATGGGGCTCGACCCAGCGGTCCAGGCGTCATCGGGATTGTTGAAGGCGGGCCGCGCCACCCGCAGCCATCATCCGCACGAGAGGGTTATGCCGCCTGCTTCATCCTGCGGACATCCGGCGACACGGCTTCATCGGCGAGCGCCGCGAGCGCCGTGTCGAGCGGCAGCACCGTCTGCCCCTCCTTGCCGAGGCGGCGGATCGACACCGTGCGGTCGGAGGCCTCCTTGCGCCCGACCACAAGCAGCGCCGGCACCTTGGCGAGCGAATGCTCGCGCACCTTGTAATTGATCTTCTCGTTGCGCAGGTCCTCCTCGACCCGCAGACCCAGCCCCCGCGCCGCCGCCCCGACCTCGCGCGCATAGCCGTCGGCGTCGTCGGTGATGGTGGCGACGACCGCCTGCAGCGGGGAGAGCCATAGCGGCAGGTGGCCGCCATGATGCTCGATCAGGATGCCAATGAAGCGCTCGAGCGAGCCGAACATGGCGCGGTGAAGCATCACCGGCGTCACCTTGTTCGAGTGCTCGTCGATATAGAATGCGCCGAGGCGCCCCGGCATGTTGAGATCGACCTGCACGGTGCCGCACTGCCAGTCGCGGCCAATGGCGTCCCGCAGCACGTATTCGAGCTTGGGCCCGTAGAAGGCGCCTTCGCCCTTGTTGAGCGTCCACGGCCGGCCCGAGGTCTTGAGCGCCTGCATCAACGCCGCCTCGGCCTTGTCCCAGACCGCGTCGTCGCCGATGCGCTTCTCCGGACGGTCGGAGAACTTGATGGTGACGTCGGAAAAGCCGAAGTCCTCGTAGATCGAGAGGATCAGGTCATTCATGGCCAGCGCCTCGGCCGCGATCTGCGCCTCGGTGATGAACACGTGCGCATCGTCCTGGGTGAAGGCGCGCACGCGCATCAGCCCGTGCAGCGCGCCCGACGGCTCGAACCGGTGCACCTTGCCGAACTCGGCGAGCTTGAACGGCAGGTCGCGATAAGACTTGAGCCCGTTCTTGAAGATCTGGATGTGGCCCGGGCAGTTCATCGGCTTGATGACGAAGGTACGCTCGTCATCTTCGCGCGGCTCCGTCAGGAACATATTTTCGCGGAAGGTCGCCATGTGGCCGGAGGCGACCCAGAGCGAAGAGTCCATGAGCTGCGGCGAGTTGACCTCGACATAGCCGGCGTCGGTCTGGCGGCGGCGGATGTAGCTTTCGAGGATCTGATAGAGCGTCCAGCCCTTCGGGTGCCAAAACACCGAGCCCGGCGCCTCTTCCTGGAAGTGAAAAAGGTCCATCTCGCGGCCGAGCCGGCGATGGTCGCGCTTTTCCGCCTCTTCCAGTTGCTTGAGATAGGCGGCGAGCTCCTCCTGTTTCGCGAAGGCGGTGCCGTAGATGCGGCTGAGCATTTCGCGGTTGGAATCGCCGCGCCAATAGGCGCCCGCGACCTTCATCAGCTTGAAGGCGTTTCCGACCTTGCCGGTCGAGGTCATGTGCGGACCACGGCAGAGATCGAACCAGTCGCCCTGCTTGTAAATCCTGATCTCCTGGTCTTCCGGAATCGCGTCGATGAGCTCGACCTTGAACAGCTCGCCCTTGTCGCGAAACACGCGTTTGGCCTGTTCGCGCGCCCACACTTCTTTCGTAAATGGTTTGTCACGGGCGATGATCTCGCGCATCTTCTTCTCGATGGCGTCGAAATCCTCGGGCGTGAACGGCTGGTTGCGGAAGAAGTCGTAGTAGAAGCCGTTCTCGATCACCGGGCCGATGGTGACCTGGGTGCCGGGCCACAGCGTCTGCACGGCCTCGGCGAGCACGTGTGCGGCATCGTGCCGGATCAGCTCCAGCGCACGGGGATCTTCGCGGGTGAGGAACTCGATTTTGGCGTCGCGCTCGATCGGGTCGCTCAAATCCGCCGGCACGCCGTCGAGTGCCATGGCGACTGTGCGCTTGGCGAGCGAGGGCGAAATTTGTTTGGCGATGTCGAGACCGGTGGAGCCTTTTGGGTATTCCCGACGCGCGCCATCGGGGAAGGTCAGCGCGACCATCGTTTGCTCCTGTTGCTCACTCGCTGCCTACGAATGCAGGTAAGCGTGGCCGGACTGCTTCAGATGGCGTCGGTCCGGGCGGCGCCGCCGATTGCGTGCCGAAGAACGGCAAAGCGAAATCACGATTATACGATGTGCATGCGCTGCGCAACGCCGTGCGCTGTTCGGCAAAAGCGGCAGCAAGTTCTCAGGCGCGCGGTGGCGCAAGTTCATGATAGGTGCCGCGCCAGCGACCGTAGCGCCAAGGAAGATACCAGCGCGCGGCATCCGGCAATGACGCCGGCACGAAGTCGAGCCCCGAGGTGCCGAACGGATGACAGCGGCAGAGCCGCGCGAGCGTCATCCAGCCGCCCGCCCATAGGCCGAAGCGAACGACCGCTTCTTCGGCGTAATCCGAGCAGGTCGGTAGATGCCGGCAGTTGAAGCCGGTCAGCGGAGAAAATCCGTGGCGATACAGCTTGATCAGTCCGCGCGCGAGAAAGCCGGGTCCGCCCGCCAGATGGCCCATAAACGTGTTCAAATGACCCCGCTTGATCATTGAAGTTCACAACCCGCCCTGTCGTTCTGCCCCCTTAAACATAGTGGGAGCTGGGGGGGAGGTCATGCCATTGGCGGTAAAATCGGAGGCTTAAAGCCGCGTTTTCGGGCTAGACCCGAATCTCGGTCGCCTCTAAAAGAGGGTTGGTGAACTGAGGGACACTGGGCATCTTCGACCGACGTCGGGCAAGAAGCGTCGTGCGAAGCGCTGTTGATGAGGGTCAGCATGCTCCGATTCTTCTGGAGCGCATTTGCGCTCGCTTGTGGCATCGTCCAGGCATCCTCCGCGCCACCCATAGCCCAGGACGACAGCGCCAACGCCCCGATGCGCTTCGAATGGAGGCGCGAGGGACCGGCCAACGTATGCGGAACGAACTGCCGAGTGTGGATTTCCGCCGTCGGCTACATCACTGCCGACACGCCGCGCGAGTTCGAGACCTTCGCCAAGGATCCCAACGTCCGCGGAGCAGTCCTGGTTCTCGATTCCGATGGCGGCTCCGTCTTAGGAACGCTGGCGCTCGGCCGCGCCATTCGCAACCTTGGCATGATCACCACGATCGGCAAGACGACGGCGCTGCCGCCGGCCGGCAACGGTGATCGTCGGGCGAAGCTGTCACCGGATGGCAATTGTGAATCGATGTGCGCCTTCCTGCTGCTCGCGGGTGCGCGCCGCTACGTGCCGCCGGAGGCGCACGTCCTTGTTCATCAAATCTGGCTCGGCAAGAAGCGCAAGCAGGCGCTGGAATCGAACTATTCGGCCGAGGA
Organism: Xanthobacteraceae bacterium; assembly: GCA_035639895.1. Lineage (GTDB taxonomy): Bacteria > Pseudomonadota > Alphaproteobacteria > Rhizobiales > Xanthobacteraceae > VAZQ01. The sequence continues at coordinate 4,738 of DASQXF010000096.1, read as the reverse complement.
ACTCAATATCGTCCAGCGCGACATCGGCCGCCTCGTGCAATACACGATTGAAATGGGTGGCAGCGGCGAATTGCTGGAAACGGCGCTGCGGATTCCGCCGTGGGAGCCGCTCTATCGCCTTTCCGCCGACGAGCTGCGGCGCATGAAGCTCACGACCGCCGACGCGGTATTCGAGAGCGACATGGCCGGACCGCCGCCGACGAAATCGACGACGTCGCTGGCAACCGTCGGCCAGCCCGCCGCGCCGCGGGACTAGCGCTCGCCCGCGCAGCGCAAGCTCGCCGAGACCTCGCCGCCGATGTGGCGGATCTGAAAAATCACCGCGCGCGCCTGCAGCGGTAACGGCTGAACAATTTGGCGTAATCGATCCGGGTTTTGTCCCAGCCGGCGAGGGCTGCGGCGTAATTCGAGCCGGGGCAGTGGGCGACATGTGCCTTCACGCGCCCGGCAAACGCCATGAGAGTCTCAAGCGTGATGCAATAGGGTGGCCGGTCGGCCGGCGAGGCGACGTCAAGCCGCGGCAGCTCGGATTGGTCCTTGGCGAGTAACGCAGCCTCAATGGTGCAGTCGGCTGCCGACGCGACTGTCGCCCAACAAGAAACGACCAGCCCGGCCAGGCAGGCAGCCGTACGCGCGATCATCCCACCGCAGCCCTCGATCGACGAATGCTTGGTCCGAGGACCGTTATTCGGCCGCCATCGCGGCCCGGCGCTTGGCTTCGATCTCGTCGATCGCGGCGGTCACGGCATCGAATGTCAGCATGGTGGAAGCATGGCGCGCCTTATAGTCGCGCACGGGCTCGAGCACGGCAATGTCGGCCCATTTTCCGGCGGGCGGGGCACCATTTTCCTTCAGCATCCGGCGCACCGTCTCGCGCAAGCCGCGCAACTCGTCGGCTTTCGCCCCAATCACGTTGCGCGCCATGATGGAAGAGGAGGCCTGGCCCAGCGCGCAAGCCTTCACCTGATGGGAGAAGTCGGTCACCGTGTCGCCTTCCATCTTGAGGTCGACCGTCACCGTCGAGCCGCAGAGCTTGGAATGGGCGGTCGCCGTCGCGTCGGCATTCTCGAGGCGGCCCAGGCGGGGAATATTCCCGGCCAATTCCAGAATTCGGCTGTTGTAGACCTCGTTGAGCATGAGCTTCGATCGTGAGCGGTCAGTGGCGCGATCCGATTGCGGCTCCCTTGTAAGCCAATATATAGGGAGCGGCCCGCCGACGCGAGCAAGGGGCACGCGGGCGAGCGGCTTCGCGCCCGCTCAAGGCAACCGAAGTCATGTGAAATGGGAATGCGGCATCCGTTGCCGCGCATGGGTCGAGTCGTCCCAGAGCGCGTATGACTGATGCGGCCGCCCCGGTGACACCCCGGCCCCAGGCGCCGGTCGAACGGAGAGACCGCCATGGATGCTGTCGTCAAGCCTTGGCCCAAACCATCCGCCGCGGAAAAGCCAACTCTGTCCGATCACGTACGCGCGGCCCCGGAACCGGTCGTGCCCAAGCCCACGCGCGAGCAGGCGTTCGCGGCGGTGCGCACGCTGATCGCTTATGCCGGCGATAATCCCGATCGCGAGGGCTTGCGCGACACACCCAAGCGCGTGATCGATGCTTACGACGAACTCTACAGCGGCTATCGCCAATGCCCGGTCGATGTGCTCGAACGCACGTTCAGCGAGATCGGCAGCTACGACGATTTCGTGCTGGTGCGCGACATCGCCTTCAATTCGCATTGCGAGCACCACATGATGCCGTTCACGGGCAAGGCGCACATCGCCTATAAGCCGGTGGACCGGGTGGTTGGGCTCTCCAAGCTCGCGCGCCTGGTCGACGTCTATGCGCGCCGGCTGCAGACGCAGGAGCACATGACCTCGCAGATCGCGACCGCCATCGAGGAGATCCTGCAACCGCGCGGAGTCGCGGTGATGATCGAGGCCGAGCACCTCTGCATGTCGCTGCGCGGCGTGGAGAAGCCGGGCTCGTCCACGATCACCACGCAGTTTACCGGTAGCTTTCGAGAGAGCTCCGAGGACCAGATCCGCTTCATCACCATGGTGCGCGGCAGCGATCGGTGAGCGGGACGGCATCAATCAGGCGCGGGTGGGGCGCCCAGTTTTTGTCAAAGCCGGTATAATCGACGCCCGTGCGGCTCACGCGCGCAGCTACTCTATGGGTCGTCGTTCCCGCGAAAGCGGGGACCCATAACCACTGATCTGTGATCATGGGTTCCCGCTTGCGCGGGAACGACCGGAGAAACGCCGAGGAGATCTTCGGCCTGCCGGCGAGTGGGACCCAGTTTGCGAGGCTTGCTTGACCGACGAACCTTCACCCTTTGCCGGGCGCGGCTCGACCGACGAGGTCGAAGAGGGTCGCGTGTTTGCGCCCAAATTCGACGCGGATGGGCTCGTTACTTGTGTCGTCACCGAAGCGCGATCGGGCGACGTGCTGATGGTCGCTCACATGAACGCCCAGGCGTTGCAGCAGACTATCGCCACCGGCGAAGCCTGGTATTTCAGCCGTTCGCGCCGAAGCCTCTGGCGCAAAGGCGAATCTTCCGGTCACCGGCAGCGTGTTGTCGAGATGCGGGTCGATTGCGACCAGGACGCGGTGTGGATCGTGGTCGAGCAGGAGGGCCCCGGCGCTTGTCATACCGGTCGCCGCTCATGTTTCTATCGTGCGGTGCCGCTCGGCAAGGCGGGGGCGGTGACGCTCGAATTTCGCGACGGCGAGCGAACGTTCGATCCCAACGCGGTGTATGGGAAAACGAAGTAGGCGAGCGCTGCGCAAGGCGACGAACTGACGATCTCAGGCGATCCCCGCCGCTTGCGCTCGCGCCAGCACTTGGCGGGCGCGCTCCAGGTGCGGTCGGTCGTACATGACGCCGTCGATGCCGACCGTTCCCTTGCTCGGATTGGCGTCAAACGCAGCGACGACGGCGCGCGCCTGTGCAACCGCCGCGGCCGAGGGGGTGAACACCTCGTTGATAATCGGCACCTGCACGGGATGAATCGCCATTTTGCCGGTGAAGCCGTCGCGGCGGGCTTCCTCCGACTCGCGGCGCAGCGCTGCGGCATTGCGGAAATCGACGGTAACGGTATCGATGGCCTGCACCCGCGCCGCTGCGGCGCCGGCGAGGCAGAGCGCGCGCGCGAGCCGGTATGGATCGAGAAAACGGCCGTCGCCGTCGCGGTTCGCCTCGGCGCCGAGCTCGGCCGAAAGATCTTCCGCGCCCCAGGTCAAGCCCTCGAGCCGCGCACTAGCCCCGCAATAGGTGCCGGCCAGGAACAGCGCGGTGGCGGTTTCGGTGGCGATCGCGACGATCTTGATGCAGCCGTCGGGCAGGCCCGCAATTGCCTCACGCGCCGAAAGCTTTGCATCGGCACGCACGACGTCGGCGCCGCCCTCCGCTTTCGGCAGCATGATGGCGTCCGGACGCGCCGGCGCGACCGTATCGAGGTCGGCATCGGCGAGGCCGGTCGCAAATCCGTTGATGCGAACCAACAGGCGAGGGCGCTGCGTAGCCGTCACGGCATCTCGGATGAATGCTGCGGCGCTCAGCCGTGCGTCCGCTTTGCCCGGGGTCGGTATCGAATCTTCCAGGTCGACGATCAGCGCGTCGGCGCCGCTGGTCATCGCCTTGTCGAGCTTTCTTGCGTCGTCGGCCGGGACGAACAGCAGCGAACGCATCAGCGCGGCCGCATGCGCATGAAGACCTGGCGGCGACATTCGGCCACGAGCTTGTTGTCCTGATTGTAGGCGCGGTGGTGGAACTCGACGATGCCGGCGCCCGGCCGCGAGGTCGATTCGCGCTTGCTCATGACCTCGGTGGTGACGTGCACGGTGTCACCCTCAAACAGCGGGTGAGGGAATTTCACCTCGGTCATACCGAGATTGGCGATGGTGGTGCCGACGGTGAGGTCGTTGACCATGATGCCGATCATCAGCCCGAGCGTGAACAGTGAGTTCATCAGCGGCTGTCCCCACTCGGTCTCCTGCTCGCAAAAATGGCGATCGATGTGCAGCGGCTGCGGGTTCAAGGTCATGTTGGAAAACAGCATGTTGTCCATCTGCGTGACCGTCCGCGTGAGCGGATGCTCGTAGAGGTGGCCGACCACGAAGTCGTCGAAATAGATGCCGCCGCGTTTGTGGCGGCGCAGCTCAGTGTCCTGCGCCATGGCCTTTCCTCCAGTTCAGATCGGAGCCGTTAGACGTTTTCTGCTCAGCCACCGATGCTGCCGTCAACCGCCGTTGGCTTGCACGAAGATACGGTCGCCTTGCAGGTCGATGATCTGCTTGGCTTTGGAGATGGCGAACGCAATCGCGTCTTCCCGGCTATGATGGGTATCGGCCCGGATGAAACGGTGTTCCTTCATCCCCTCGGGGGTGTCTTTCTCGATGATCCCGGCGGTCTGGTAGAGGCCGTTCGTTCGGTATGGGGTCGGCCGGATGCGGTAACCCTTGTATTCAACCGCAGGCGCGGGCGGCCCTTCCGCCCCGCCCGTTGCTTGCCCGCCGACGAGTCGGCTCCATGCCGCTTTGAGCTTCGAGAACATGGATCGTGCTCGTTAAGACCGCTGCGGGCGACAATACTCGCCCAGCCAGGGGTCACTCGATTATCGCGCGTTTGCCCCGGCCTGTCGATCAGAGCCGGGCAGCGATCCTAACGCGCTCGATCCTCACCCGGGAAGCCAAGGCACCTCAGTAGCCGAATTGCTCCCGCAGTATCCGCTCGTCGAGGCTGTGCCC
>DASQXF010000095.1:0-2491 GCA_035639895.1 Xanthobacteraceae bacterium | reverse complement strand
GCAAAGCCGGGCGCTCCGACAGGATCGGGCAGCGGGCAGGGAATGACGCGCACCGCCTGCGTCGATGCTGCCAATCCCGTGCCGCCGGAAACGCAGCAAGGAAACGTTCAGTGCAAAGTAGACAAGGTGGAGCGTAAAGGCGGCCTCGTCACCTGGTCGATGACGTGTAGCTCGCCGCAAGGCCCGATCCAGTCCTCCGGTGCGGCCCGCTACTCGGGCGACACGATGGAGGCGACCCTGACCGCGCGCTTGCCCGGCCCCAACGGGCAGCCGGTCGATGCGCCGGGCCGGATCACCGGCCGCTATTTGGGTCCCTGCAACGCAAGCTAGCGGTCCGAACCAGCAAGGACGTCCTCCTTGGCCCAGAACGCGCAACCAACGGGAGCCGCAAGTTCCCGGGCCCAAGCCGCGCCGACCGCGCCACCCCCGAAACCGCCGGGGCTGGCGTCGGTTCTCGCTCGCAATATTCGCATGCTCCAAGAGCGGCGAGAGCGTGAGGACGCGACCGCGACATTTGAGGAGCGCATCGCCGGAGCGATCACCCGCTTTACCGGGACGATGCGGTTCGTCTACTTGCACATCCTCGCATATGGTTTCTGGATTCTGGCCAATCTCGGTGTGATTCCCGGGGTGCCGGAATTCGACCCCTCCTTCGTGATCTTGGCGATGGTCGCGTCGGTTGAAGCCATCTTTCTGTCAACCTTCATCCTGATCACCCAGAACCGGATGAGCAGCGCGGCCGACAAGCGGGCCGAGCTCGATCTGCAAATCAGTCTCCTGGCGGAGCACGAGGTCACCAGGCTCGTCGCGTTGTTGTCCTCGATTGCCGATCGCCTCGGCATCGAAACCGAGATCGACGACGAAGTCGAAGAACTCAAAAAAGACGTCGCCCCGGAGAGGGTCCTGGATGAAATCGAGGAGGAGCGCCGACAATGAGCGATAATCCTGATCGCCCCGTCGACATTGTCGAGGAGCACGGCTCCTTTGTGTTGATCCGTTCCGGATCCCGATTTGCCGTTGTCGAAAGACGCGCCGGCCGGGTTTATCCGATGATGCCGGGCGGCCGGCAGGGCGAACCGGTGAGCACTGCGGGAATGGTGGCGGTCATGGCCGAAGAAGGCTCCTTGCCGGAAGCCGAAGCGCGGCGGCTTTTCGACGAGCTTTGCGAGCGCGGCGATCGCCTTGCGCGGCGTATATGGTAGGAACCTCTCCCTAGCGGGCAATTGCCTCGCATGCCGACGCCCAGGCGTCGCAGGTGTGGCGGATGTCCTCCGCGGTGTGGGCGAGCGACACGTAATATTTGGATTCGCCCTTCAGGATGCCGCGCTCGCGCAATAGCGCATTGAACCGCCGGAGCATTTCGGTATCGCCGCGCAAGGTGGAGCGGTAATCGCGCACCGGCTCGGCGCCGAACACCGCGTCGAATAGCGGCGGCTCACCGGTCACCTGCGCAGCAATTCCGTTGCGCTTCAGCAACTCGGCGAGCGTTCCCATCAATTCCCGGCCAGTTGCGAAGAGGCGGTCGTAAGCCCCCGGCCGCCTCAGGATTTCCAAAGTCGCGAGACCCGCGGCAGCGGCGACCGGATTGCCCGATAACGTGCCGATTTGCATCAGAAAGCCGTCATCGCCCACCGCGCCGCGATCAAAATGGGCCATGATGTCGGCGCGCCCGGCGATCGCCGCGAGCGGAAAGCCGCCGCCGATTACCTTGCCGAGGGTGCAGAGATCCGGCACCACGCCGTAGTATTCCTGCGCGCCGCCATAGGCCAAACGAAACCCGGTCACCACCTCGTCGAAGATCAACAGGATATCGTTCTCCGCAGTTATCCTGCGCAGCCCTTCGAGAAACCCCGGCGCGGGCGGAATAATGCGCTGGAGAGGTTCGACGATGATCCCGGCGAGATCGTCCTTGTGCTCGCGAACGAGGCCGGCGACGACCTCAAGATCATTGAATGGCGCGACCAGCATCTCGTCGCGCAGGCTGCGGGGAATGCCGGCCGAATCTGGGACCGGCTCCGGAAAATTGCCGGACCGTTTAGGCGCGAGGCTCATCAGCGAATAATCGCTCATACCGTGGTAGCCGCCCTCGAATTTGAGGATCTTGTCGCGCTTCTTGAACGCGCGTGCGGCGCGCATCGCATAGAGGTCGGCCTCGGAACCAGTCGAGACGAAACGCACCTGCTCGGCGCAAGGCACCCCATCGACGATGGCCTCGGCCAGCTCGATCCCGTATCGGTTGTTGGTGAAAAATGTCGTGCCCTGAGCAATGCGCGCCTGGGCGGCAGCGGTCACCTCAGGATGAGCGTGGCCGACCAGCATCGGGCCGGAGCCGAGCAGAAAATCGACATACTCCCTGCCGCTCTCGTCCCAGACCCGGCCGCCGCGGCCTTCGCGAATCACGATATCGCCGGCGAAATTGCCAAAGCTACCGCCCGGGAGAACGCGCTTTGCAGTCTCGATAAGCGCGGGCTCGACATTCCGCTTAACCGCC
>DASQXF010000094.1:0-7401 GCA_035639895.1 Xanthobacteraceae bacterium | reverse complement strand
TCGTAAGCAATGACCTGCCCGGAGGCGTCGATCGCCGCGCGCGCGCGGTGGATCGAGGCCGGGCCTTTCGGATCCCAGCCGGTGCCCTGGTCGCGCGTGTATTGCACGCGAACCGGTCTGCCGGTCGCCTGCTCGCGCGTGTACTGCACGCGCACCGGCTTGCCCACTGCGTTCGCCAGCACCGCCGCGTCCATCGCCGCATCGTCGGCATCGCTGCGGCCGTACGAGCCGGGACCGACCACCCAGATCGCGCGCACCTTCTGCGCCGGAACGCCGAGGGTGAGCGCGATGCCGTCGCGCACGAAATGCGGCTTCTGCGAGCCGGTCCAGCAGGTGACGTTGCCGTTCTCGATCTCGACCACGGCGCAGGCCGGCCCCATGCAGGCATGCGATTGGAACGGCCACTCGTACTCGGCCTCGACCACGCGCGCGGCGGTCTTGAACGCCTCGTCGACGTTGCCGGTCTCCTTGCCGCCGACGTCGCGCTTGCGCACCGGAGCGCTACGAATGTGCTCGTAGAGTGCGGTCTGGTCGGGGAACGGCGCTTTGACCTCCGACCATTCCACCTTGAGCTTGTCCGCCGCTCTGATCGCGTCCCATTCGTTGTCGGCTACGACCCCGAGGAAGGCTTTCTCCCACACTACTCTCGCGCCGGGGATGTCCTTGATCGAGCTTTCGTCGACCTTCATCGGCACGCTGCCGGCGACGGTGGGCCGGATCATGCGGCCATGCACCATGCCCGGCCGCCTGATGTCAGTGCAGAAGTCTTCTTGCGCATAGACCTTGGGCGCGATGTCCTCGCGCGCGATCGGCTTTCCGACGATCTTGTGATTTTTCGGATCCTTCGGCTGCGCCTTGCCGGGGGCGTAGAGCGGATTGCCCCACTGCTTGTTCCAGTCGAGCTGGACGTTGAAATAACGCCCGCCGATCAGCTCGGCATAGGAGACCCGCTTGCTCGCATCGTCCTTGGCATGGACCACGCCGTCGGTGACGGTGAGCGCGTCCGCCGGCAGGGCGAGCTTTGCCGCCGCCATGTCGACGAGCACGCGGCGCGCTTCGGCGGCGGCCATGCGCATCTGCTTGCCGCCGTTCTGAATACCGGTCGAGCCCGATGCACCCCCCTGGTTCACGCTGGTGGCGGTGTCGCCCATGATGACGGTGACGGCCTTGAACGGCACGTCGAGCTCCTCCGCCACCATCTGTCCGATGGCAACGAACAAGCCTTGGCCCATGTCCATCTTGCCGAAGAAAGCGGAGACGGTGCCGTCGGCATTGACCGCGATATAGGAGGAGAGCTGGTCCGGCATCAGCGGCGGTTTGGTGCCTTGCGCGAGAGCGTCGCCCATGCCGAGCACGGCGTCGAGCGTAACTGGTGTGCCGATCGAGACTACGAGCGCGCCGCCCGCTTTGAGCAGCGAGCGCCGGGAGACGAACTGCGTGACGTTTTCGTGTCTGGTCATGGTCGCCTCCCTCAGCCCAGCATCGCGGCGGCGCGCTTGACCGCGCGCAGGATGCCCATGTGGGTGCCGCAGCGGCATTTGAGGCCGGCGAGCGCTTCCCTGATCTGCGCATCCGTCGGCTTCTTGGTTCGATCGAGGAACGCGGCCGCCGTCATGATCCAGCCGTTGATGCAGTAGCCGCATTGCGGCACCTGCTCCTCGACGTAGGCTTTCTGGATCGGATGCGGCTTCTCGGGGGTGCCGAGGCCGGCCAGCGTGACGACTTTGCTGCTGCCCACCGCCGACAATGGGGTCACGCAGGAGCGCACGGGCTGGCCGTCGACATGCACCGTGCAGGCGCCGCATTGTGCAAGCCCGCAGCCGTAGTGCGGATTGTTGAGGGATAGCTCGTTGCGCAGCGCGTAGAGCAACGGCATGTCGGGATCGGCATCGATCGTTTGGACCTTGCCGTTCACGTCAAGGTTTATTCGGGCCATGGGTGCGTGTCTCCCTTGGGGATTTTGGAGAGCTTCGGCTGGCGTGCATCTGCGCCTCGGCCGCGTCTCTTCGCCGCAATTGCGAATGGTTCTAGGGTGGAAGGCTAGTCCAACGGGCGCGCCTTGGAAACAGGGTCCATGCGCTTGTCGGCGGCGGTTCCAGGAAGGATGTCGTTAAGGTGCCGGTCAGCCCGTAGGCCCCTCGCAGCGGCGTCCCGTCAACCCGGGCTACGTTCGGCCGCCGTGCCGCGCAAAGTTTTTGGCGACCTGCGCATCGATTGCCGTTGCCTTTGCAATATCCGCTTTGCCGCCCGCCGCATCGCCGTCCTGCATTTTCGCGATCCCGCGCCCGTAGAGAGGCTCGGCCCAGTCGGGTCGCAACCCCAATGCTGCATCGTAGTCGGCGATTGCGAGATCGTGCCGCGCGCTGTTGCTGTGGGCGATGGCGCGGCCGTAGAGCGCGTACTCGAGCTTGGGATCGAGACGCAACGCTTGGTCATAGTCCTGGATCGCGCGGTCGAAATCGCCGAGCGCGGCGGTGGCCCAGCCGCGATAGAGGAAGAGCGAGAGGTCGTCCGGCTTGAGTGCGATCGCCTGGTCGTAATCACGCACCGCTTGCGCCGCATCACCCTTGCGCTGATACGCCGTTCCACGTGCCTGAAACGTGAAGTAACTCTTCGGATTGAGCCGCGCAGCTTCATTGAAATCCTGGATAGCGCGATCATAGTCGCCCTTGTCGCTGTAATTCACACCGCGAATGGAAATACTGACGTCATCCTTGGGATTGATCCTGATGGCCTCGTCGAGATCGCGAATGGAGCGATCAAGTTCGCCCTTCAGTGCGTAACTGGATGCGCGCCAGGTGAATGCGATTGGATGTTTCGGATTGAGCCGAATCGCCTGATCGTAGTCCTTGATGGCGCGATCATGATCGCCGTTTCTCGCGTATATGGTCCCGCGCGCAACAAAGGCTGACCTGTTTTTCGGATCGAACCGGATCGCCGAAGTGTACTCCGCGATTGCGCGCGCGAGGTCGCCCTTTTCCACGAAGGCGTCGCCGCGCCGCTCATAGCCCCACGAGTAGTCCGGACGAAGCTTGATAGCCCGGTCGTAAGCGACGAGAACCTGGTCGACATCGTCGCCCTCGCACGCACAGTAGCGACTGAAATAGGCTTCCGCATATTTCGCGCGCGGTTGTGGATCGCGTTCCGCTTCAGCGATCGCCTGATCGTAGAGCGCGCGTCCCGCTTGCTGATCTGCCAGGTTCCCCGTCCTATATCCTTTGGCCCCTACCAGCAGGGCATGGGCATTCAACAGCAGGAAGCGCCGATAGGGACTCGCGTCCGCCGGCAGCTTCTTGAGCTGCTCCTGATTGAACTCCAGCCCCTTGGCATGCCAGTGATCGCCCCGATCGTTGCGGTAGAGCAGCATCATTGCCTCCGCATAAGCGGCAACGGCTTCGGTATATTGCTCGGGAGAGAATCCGGCGGCGGAACGCTCGATGAACGGACCCATCTTCTGGATCCGCTTTTCGAACAGATCCCAGTCGACATATTCCTCGCTGTCGCACGCGCTGGCGATCTCGCGCAGCGTCACGCCGATGATTCTCATTCTCGTCGTCTGATCGAATTCGTCCGGAACCACGCCGTCGCGCAGGATCATCGGCTTCGGACGGGTGTCGCAGCCGCCATGCTCGTTGATGGCGAAAACGCGAAGCGAATTGTTGGTTTGGAGCACTTCGCCGAAGATCACCAGGTCCGCTTTGTGCTGGACGATGAGGTCTTGCCCGCGCTTGATCGTGGCTTCTTCCGCCTGTTTGATTTCCTCCCCTGGGCGATAGTCGAACCGGAGCGTGTCACACAGCAAGACGGGGCGAAATCCGCGCTCGCCTTGGAACGTCTCGAACAGCCGGCGCGTGTGCGAGCCCTCGTCGTCATCCTTGTAGAGGCGGGCCACCAGAATGGTGAACTTGGGCTCGTCCGGGGAAAGGTTCGACTTGCGCCATTCGCAGCTCAAGTCGGAGACGTAGCTCTGCAGCGGCTTCGCCAGGTCGTGCAACGTGGCGGTGACATAAGCGGTTGCTATGGTGCCGAGGATACCGAGCAGCCACACCGCCGGGCGTTTGATTAGCCCGCGCAATCGCGTTCCTGCGCTGGAAGGCGGGGATACCTCGGATGCGGTTTCCGGTCGTTCCGACACCATCGCGTCCTCGTGGTGGCGCGCGCCGGCGTCCAAAACAAGCCCGCGCAAACGCGCCAATCAGGGATCAAAGCAAGGCGTCAAGGAATGTTATCACAATAGCGCCTGCCGCCATAACGCTCGGATGCTGCGGGGGCTCGTGAACCGCCTGGACAAACAAGCCATGTCGGTGGCTTAGGGTCCCTGCGCCGCGGCGTCGAAGCGCTGCCTCGCGGCGGCAATCCCGGAGCGGTTTCGCCGCGCCCAGAGGGCGAGGCTGCTCACCGGCTCGAGCAATGAATGTCCGAGCTTGGTCAGCTCGTACTCGACGCGGGGCGGGATGGTGGGGAAGACGGTGCGCGTCACCAGCCCGTCGCGCTCGAGGCCCCGCAGGGTCAAGGTCAGCATCCGCTGCGAGATGCTGCCGAGCGCGCGGCGCACCTCGTTGAACCGTTTCGGGCCGTCGCCGAGGGTGCTGACGACCAGCACCGTCCATTTGTCGCCGACACGCGCGAGCACCTCGCTCACGGCGCGGCAATCTTCGGGCTGGTGCAGGTTACTCGGTATCAGCGATGTGCCTTCTTGCCTTCGCCGCTTGGGCATCTATGTAGCCTTAGTATCAAACCATAACCAAGGTAGGCCCGCCATGGCAAAGGTCAAGATCGCGGTCATCGTCGGTAGCAATCGCCGCGAATCCATCAATCGCAAGCTGGCGCACGCGATCACCAGGCTGGGCGCGGACAGAGCGGAGTTCGGTTTCGTCGAGATCGGCGATCTGCCGCTCTACAGCCAGGACCTCGAAGGCGAGCTGCCGAAGAGCGTGCTGCGCTTCAAGTCGGAGATTGCCGCGGCCGACGGGTTGCTGTTCGTGACCCCGGAGCACAACCGCTCGCTGCCCGCGTTGCTCAAGAACGCCGTAGACTGGGGTGCGCGCCCCTATGGCCAAAACTCGTGGAGCGGAAAGCCAGCCGCTATTACCGGAACGTCGCCGGGTGCGATCGGCGCCGCGCTTGCGCAGGTGCACCTGCGGCAGATTTTGGGAATTTTGGGGGTCGTCGTCGCTGGCGGCGAAGCCTACATCTCGTTCAAGCCCGGCGTGGTGGATTCGACCGGGAACATCACCGATGAAAGCACGCGAGGATTTCTCAAAGCTTTCATCGATCGATTCGCGACCTTCGTAGCGCGCTTGTCGTTCGCGCAGGAGGCCGCTGCCTAGTCGCGCGATCTATCTTGAGAGCGATGGGCACAAGACACGTCAGGAAAGGTAAACATCATGTCCATTCGGCCGGTGAAGCGCATCATCGAATCCAAACCCACGCTCGAAGGCGCGGGCGTGAAGCTGCGTCGGGCCTTTGGCTTCGGTGATACGCGCGAGTTCGATCCATTCCTGCTGCTCGATGACTTCCGCAACGATCGTCCCGACGACTACCGCGCTGGATTTCCGTGGCATCCGCACCGCGGCATCGAGACGATCACCTATGTGCTGGCGGGAAGCGTCGATCACGGCGACAGTCTGGGAAATCGCGGCGCGCTCGGGGCCGGCGACGTGCAGTGGATGACGGCGGGGCGCGGGATTCTCCACCAGGAAATGCCGCAGGGAGATGCGCAAGGGCGAATGCATGGCTTCCAGCTGTGGGCGAATTTGCCGTCGGCGCTGAAGATGACGGAGCCCCGCTACCAGGACATCAAGGCCGCCGAGATCCCGGAAATCGTCGATGATGACGGCACGCGCGTGCGGGTCGTCTGCGGCGAGTTTTGGGGCCGGCGCGGTCCGGTCGAGGGAGTTGCCGCCGACCCGCGCTATCTCGACGTGTGGGTGCCGCCGGGTCGACGCAAGATATTGCCGGTCGAAATTGGGCGGCACGCCTTCGCCTATGTGTTCGAAGGCTCGGGAACCTTCGGCTCGGCCTCGCAGCCGTTCGGCGTACTCACCGAAAAAGCGGTGGACGGGGGTGAGATGCTCATCCGCGAGCGAACCGGAAACCGATCGCTCGTGGTGTTCGATAGCGGCGATGAGGTGACGGTGCAGGCCGGCGACGAGGGCATCCGGTTCCTGCTAGTCTCGGGCAAACCGATCGAGGAGCCGGTGGCTTGGTACGGTCCGATCGTGATGAATACGCAAGCCGAGCTGCAGCAGGCGTTTACCGAGTTGCACGACGGCACGTTCATCAAGCAACGGTGACCGTACGCAGAGCAGTGTCACAATGGATCGACGGCGGTGTAACGATCTCAGTGAGCTCCCTCTCCCCGTTGTTGGGGAGAGGGTTGGGGTGAGGGGTTACAGAACTATCGAGAGACCTTAACCCCTCACCCCACCCCTCTCCCAGCCGAAGTCGGATTTATCCGACTTCGGCCGGCTTAATGTGCCGAACTCGGGTAAACCCGAGTTCGGTGGGAGAGGGAGCAGACCGAGCTTGCCGCTCGTTGGAAGAGTCAAAGATTCCGGCCATGGTGAACTTGCTCTGAAGCACCGGGGCCGCGAAACGGCTCACCGCCTTCGGGCGCAAAACTGGGCCGAGGCTTAACGACGGCGAAGATGGAGGATGCCATGAGCTGGATGCCCGCGACGGATCCCCTGCTCGGCGATAAGCGATCCTGCGATGCGCTCGAGCTGGTCATCGTTCCGCGGGTGCGCGATCTGGGCGATGGCTTCTCGGTGCGTCGCGCGCTGCCGCACGGCAAGCGCCAGATGGTCGGTCCATTCATCTTCTTCGATCAGATGGGACCGGTTCAGTTCATCGCCGGGCAGGGGTTGGACGTGCGCCCGCATCCGCACATCGGGCTTGCCACTGTCACCTATCTTTTCGACGGCCGCGTCATGCATCGCGACAGCGAAGGCAATGCGCTCGAGATCACCCCCGGTGCGATGAACCTGATGACCGCGGGGCGCGGCATTGCCCATTCCGAGCGCAGCCCGGCGAGCGCGCGGCAGGGCACCGAGGGCATGTCCGGCATTCAAAGCTGGATCGCGCTGCCGCAGGCGCATGAAGAGACTGCGCCATCGTTTCAGCATTTCGACGCCGCGAGCCTTCCCTTGATGGAGGACGGCGGCGTCAAGGCGCGCGTCATTGCCGGATCTGCTTTCGGCAGGACATCGCCCGTCGGCATGCTATCGGAATGGCTTTACGCCGAGGTTGTGCTGGCCCCGGGCGCGAGTGCGCCGCTCGACCCCGATCAGGAAGAGCGGGCGATCTATGTGGCCGAGGGCGAGGTCGACATCGCCGGCGACAGGTTCGAAGGCCCGCGGCTGCTCGTCTTCCGTCCCGGCGACCGGATCACGGTGCGGG
>DASQXF010000093.1:0-7080 GCA_035639895.1 Xanthobacteraceae bacterium | reverse complement strand
CCCGTGCGGGCACGGATATAACTTCGTTGAGCGGCGACGGGCCGGCTTTCACGCCGTTTGGATGTAGTCCCGCAACGCGGCGGATTCGTGCTCGATTTCCTGGAGCCGGTATTTGACGACGTCGCCGATCGACACCACGCCGACCACCTGATCCTGCTCGATCACCGGCACGTGGCGGAATTTCCCCGCCGTCATCCGTTCCATAATGACGCCGATGGTCTCCGACGGGCTGCAGGTAAAGACCTTGCGCGTCATGACCTGTGACAGCGGCTGCGTGAGCGCACTTGCACCATGCTCGGCAAGCACGCGCACGATGTCGCGCTCGGACAGAATGCCGATAATCCGCTGATCCGGACCAAGCACGAGCAGGGCGCCGATCTTATGCTGAGTGAGCGTGCGCACCGCGGTTTCGACACTCGCCGTCGGCTCGATCGAAACCACATTGCTGCCCTTGGCCGCGAGAATATTTTTCACGTGCATGGGTCGCCTCCCTCGACCGGCTTTCTCCGCCCCCGCGGAGTGCCCGTCGATAACGCTCGATTTGTCATCGAGTTCCGTCGCGTCAACCTGACCGATTATCGATCGGAATATCCCACGCTGCAAGGTGCTCGCGGCCCCGTGGTCACGCGCAGTTAACGCTCGACTGCGGCCGACTTCGGGACGGGATCGAATGCGGCAAATGCCAGAAGGCCGGCCAAGAACCCGCCGATATGCGCCTGCCATGCGATCGCCTGCTCGACACCCGGCATGCCCACCGAAAATACGCCGAACAGAATATTGATTCCGAACCAGACCGCGAGGAACGCGAGCACGCGAGCATCGCGAAGGCTATCGGCAAGCGGCGCCGCCGGAACCCGGCACGCCTCGGTGCGATCCCGCCAGAATTCGAGCGGGCCGCCGCGTTGAAACACGAAACGTGTCGCCGCGGCCATGGCTCCGGAAATCGCCGCCGAGGCACCGACCATCGGCAATAATTCACCGAAGTGCGTGGCGAGATGCACGGCGGCGCCGGCGCCAGCCGTCAGGGCCATGAATGCCATGAATCGCAACGAGCCGAATCTTTGCGCAACCGGGGAGCCGAAAGCCAACAACCACACCGCGTTGAAGAGGAGATGGCTGAGGTTGGCATGGATGAGCGCATATGTGACGAACGTCCAGATGTCGGCTGCCCACCCTCCCGGCCAAGCAAGGTCGGGGAGGACGCCAGGATCGTAACGTGCGGGAATGAAAGCAAAGAGCAGCAGAAACTCGGTCGTCTGCTCGGGGCTCAGCGCGAACATGAGCACGAGCTGAACGAGCGCGAGGACGGCAAGCAGCACGACTACGGCCGCCGGTACGTTGAGCATCCGTTCGCGGCGGGGCTGATCGAACATGTTGGGGCTAGAAGTTGGTTGATTGAAGTAATTTGCGGCGATGGGCCGCGTATAGGCTGCCACGCGCACTCGGGCAAGCCTGCAATGCTGCAAGTGGTAATTCCCGGCCGCGGCCTTCTGCAAGAGAAGGTCACTGTCGGGTAAATAAGAGCGGCGGCCGGACGCGCGCGCGACCCAGGGGCGAAGCCCCCTCACCTGTATTCACCGCCGCGTCGTTGCCGCGAGCGGCGCAACGCGAGTCTTAACGGCGACGCGCCGCGTGCGAGCAAGCACAAGGCATGGCCGCATCTGGCGCGTTAACGGCGTGATTCATCTCAAATTGTATCAGCTGCAATTTTAATGGAATTGCGTTCGAATAATAGCTGCATTCGTCCAGCTGTTTACTTGGCTTGTCGTCAAAATGCGTTGGCGAGATTAGCGGCGGTTCAAAGCGTCTGTGAGAAATGTGACCCTCAAGACCAGGGAGGGTCACAATAATGAAATGGAGTGTTGCCGAACGATTGGGAGCCGGCCTTGCCAGCATCGCGCTGGCCGGGACGCTGGCACTGCTACCAGCTCAAGCCGCAAGCGAGCGGGCGCTATTCATCTCGGTGGGCCCCATCGCCCGGGCGCCGGTCGGGTGGGGTGAATTCTGCGCCGAATATGCGTTCGAATGCGAAACGACGACAAGCATCGCGCGCGATGCAGTCTTAACGAACCAGGCGTGGAATGAACTCTTACAGATCAATGAATGGGTGAATGATGCGATCAAGCCGATGACCGACCTGGAGCATTGGGGCGTGAGCGAGCGCTGGAACTATCCCGAAGACGGTTACGGCGACTGCGAGGACTACGTTCTACTCAAGCGCAAGATGCTGGCGCAGGCGGGATGGCCCCCTCAGGCGCTGCTCATCACTGTCGTCCGTGACAAGCAGGGCGATGGGCATGCCGTGCTCACCGTCAAGACGGACAAAGGCGAGTTCATCCTCGACAACCAAGCCGAAGACGTCCTGCTTTGGTCGCAGACGGGATACCGCTTCGTGAAGCGGCAGTCGCAGACCGATCCGAATGTTTGGATCGCGTTGGGCGATCCGCGTCCGGCAACCGCGACCGCCAGTTCGCGCTAGCTGTGTCCGGGCGCGGCGCAGCATGAAGGCTGTAGGGTGGCAAAGGCGCGAGACTCGATCCTCACGGGTGGGCAAAATCGCGCAGCGCCCATAGCCCGTCGAAGACGGGCGTAAACGCCCTTCTGGCCCACCCGGCGATGACACCGACGCGATTTTGCCCACTCTACAATTGCGCGCCCTGGACTCCCGCCGAATTTCCCGCTTCGCCCGGGAGACAGCCGTCATCCGATCCGCTTGAGGCCCTTGGCATATTGCTGCCAGCGCCGCACGTAGATGTCGGCGCCGTCGGCGATGGCCTGCGCGGTTTTTTCGTCGAGAGCCCTTACCGCGCGGGCAGGCGCTCCGAGGATCAATGAATTGTCCGGAAAGTCCTTGCCCTCGGTCACCACGGCGCCGGCGCCAATGAGGCAGTTCCTCCCGATCCTCGCGCCGTTGAGCACGACCGCACCCATGCCGATCAGGCTATTCGCCGCGATGATGCAACCGTGCAGAACCACGTTATGGCCGATCACACAATTGTCACCGATCTTCAGGGGAAAGCCCGGATCGGTGTGCAGCACCGCATTGTCCTGGATCTGCGAGCGCTCGCCGAGTTCGATCCACTCGTTGTCCCCCCGCAGCACCGAGTTGAACCAGACGCTGGCGTCGGTCTTCAGCCGCACGCGTCCGATGACAATGGCACTGTCGGCGATCCAATACCGGCCGTCGGCCGGCAGGTCCGGCGCTTCGCCATCGAGCTCGAAAATTGCCATTCGCGCCCTCCTCTGCGGGGACGCGACCTTGCCATGGCGCGCAAAGGTTTGCGAGGCAACCTCGCCGCGCGTTCAGCCCGGAAGGATGCCGAATGCTCGCAGCGCGAGCACCACGACCATGCCCGAGACCAGACTCCAGCACCCGGCGATGGCAAAGCCGATCGCAAGTGCCAAGAAATCAACCCGCTCCGCTACCATGCGCCCCATCCCCGTCGCCCGATGCGATCCTTCGCACAGCGCGACACCCCACGCTAGATTATGCTGAATCAAGGGTTAATTTTTCAGTAATCGCCGCCATCGTGCGGCATCGCGCGACAAAAGCGACGCAAGCCTTAAGGACATAGAAGCCTGATTGCTGATGAACTGATGAGCGACGAGTGATTCGCAAGGGGGCGACCCATGACGACGCTTCATCTCGGTCAGCAGCGCGGTCGCCAGTTTAGCCGGCAGCGGCGCCGATATGGTGGCCAGTTACTGCTCATCGCGTTTGCGATGATCGCATTGGCCGCATTCGGCTATGTCGGTTATGTGCTGTGGCCGCGCTGGCCCGCACCGCGTCTGGATGCGCCGGCACTGCCGGTCACGGTCGCGGGCGTCGCATTCAACCTGCCGCCAGCTGCCATTCGCAGGGCGGCACAGCGGCGATCGGGCGCGCACGAACGTGTCGACCTTGTATTTTTGTGGCCTTCGCTCGAGCCGCCCGATCCCGTCGCGAAGCCGTCGGCCGCTCCGCACGGTACTGTGGCAGAGGCGACACAAGCGCTTGCACGGGTATTCATGACTATTCTCTCAGCCGGCGACACCCTTCCCGCGGGCGAGCGCGCGCTGACCATTTATCCACGCTACACCGCAGCCGAGCCGGTGCTGGACGCGAGCGGACTGGCGGTCCTCGCGTTCCGCGACGGCACGGCTTATCAGGGCGAGGATCTGATCTATGACGCAGAACGAGCGATCTTTCTCGTACGCTGCACCCGCGATCGCGCTGGTCCCACTCCCGGCACCTGCCTCTACGAGCGGCGGATCGGCGCAGCGGACGTTGTGGTGCGCTTCCCGCGCGAGTGGCTCAACGATTGGCGCATGGTGGCCGACACGCTCGACCGATTGATCGCAAGCGTGCGGCCACCGCGCTGATCTCGCTCAATCGAAATGTCGGCAGTCACGCAACGGCTCGGGTTCGCCGATGCGATCGCCAATTCGCAGCCGCGCTATCCCTTGAGCAGCCCTGGCTCGTCCAAATCAAGCGCCAGGATCGGTAGCTCGAAGTAAGACGAGCGTGCGTCCTTCTCGTCGAAGAACAACACGCCGATATATTCGTCGCCCACGTAGACTTCGGCCGAGTCCTTTTTACGCGACCGCGGAACAACGCGGATGCGCTCGGTGTCGAACTTGCGCTTGAGATAGGCGTCTAGCTTCTTGATATCGGGAGCGGTCGTGGAGGCATCACCTAGCGTGATCTTCACCTCGAAATTGTACGAGCGCCCCTCCTCATCTTCGTCTTCGTCGAGAGCGAGGGACCCGATCCGCTCCTCGCCGACGAAAACATCGGCCGCGTCGGCTATCGTCGGCACCACGCGGATGCGCGCGTTACCAAACAGCCGCTTGAGATAGGCGTCGAGTTTCCTGACTTCCTGAACGTCCACCGCTCGCGCTCCCGCTCCCGCTCTCGCCCCCACCTCAGCCGTCATCGTCCTCAAAGAGATGGTCCATGGTGCGCGACGGCTCGGGACAGCCGGCTTCGCCGATGACTCGGGCGGGAACACCGGCGACCGTGGTGTTGTGCGGCACCGATTTGAGCACCACTGACCCGGCGGCAATGCGCGCACAGTGACCGATTTCGATGTTGCCGAGAATCTTGGCGCCTGCGCCGATCAGCACGCCGCGGCGGATTTTTGGATGGCGATCACCCGCCTCTTTGCCGGTGCCGCCGAGAGTCACTTCCTGGAGAATCGACACGTCGTCCTCGATCACCGCAGTCTCGCCCACGACCAACCCGGTCGCGTGGTCGAGAAAAATTCCGCGCCCGATGCTTACGGCCGGGTTGATGTCGGTCTGGAACACCGCCGACGATCGACTCTGGAGATAGTAGGCGAAATCCTTGCGGCCCTTGCTCCACAGCCAGTGCGCAAGCCGATGGGTCTGGATGGCATGAAAACCTTTGAAATAGAGCACCGGCTCGAGAAAACGGTTGGTTGCGGGGTCGCGATCGAAGGTCGCCACGATATCCGCACGAAACGCCTCGCCGATCGCCGGCTCGGCCTCGAGCGCATCGGCATAGGCCTGCCGGATCATTTCGGCCGAGACCTCGGGACTATCAAGGCGCTCGGCCACGCGGTGCACCACCGCGGCTTCCAACGAGTCATGATGCAGGACGGTGGAATAGATCAGGGTCGCGAGCTCGGGTTCACGCCGCGCAATCTCTTCCGCCTCGCCGCGAATACGCGCCCATACCGGGTCGACCTTGTCGAGCGCGCCCGCGCGCACCTGCCGTTGGGCCATGATCGTCTCCCACGCAGCTCCTTGCCCGGTCAGCTTAGCACAATTTGACCGGGGCAATGCGCGCATATGGAGAGTGTGGCTAGCAAACGCGAGGTGCGCGAGGGCCCTCGAGCCGGCGAAATATCCTTAACCTCGGGTCGGCTGCGGCGGAGCGCTTGTGCTCGACCCGCTCCTCGACGGCTGCGCAGCCGGGGCCGAGGCGAGAGTGGACGCCATACCCAACGCGCAGGACCACATTGCAACGTACAAAAGAATCGGCACTGGCGATGTTCCTCGTGATGTCGTGCATCTTCAATGCCTTCCGTATGGTTCCGGTTCGTCGTCGCAGCAGTGCGCGGCTCACTTTTATTTGACCTTGCTCGGCCCGATCGCGGGAACAAATCACCCGCATCGTGGCCCACCTGGCAAGCTTCAAAGCGGCTCTGCCAGGAAGCGCAGCACCTCCGCCTTGAAGGCCTTATCTCCAACTGCGAGCATGTGATCTCGCCGAGGGATGTCGAACGCTCGACCTGATGACAGCAGGGCGGCAAGCTCCTGCGCCGAGCCCGCCACTTTATCCTCGGTGCCGACCGCAACCAGCACCGGCGTGCGAATGGCTGCGACCTCCTCGCGCGTCAGCGTCTGCCGCGAGCCGCGGATGCAGGCTGCCAGCGCCCTGAGATCGGATTTGGTTTGCTCGGCAAAGGCGCGAAAAGTACGCCCCGCCGGATCGCGAACATCCGCGAGCGAAGGCACCTCCAATGCTTCCGCGATGCTCTCCGGCAGCCCGACGCCGTCGACGAGATGGATGCCTAGCCCGCCGAACACCGCCCGCTGCACGCGCGTAGGGTGGGCGCGCGCAAAGAATGCCGTGATACGCGCGCCCATGGAGTAACCCATCATGTCGACGCGTGGGAGATCGAGATGGTCGAGCAGCGCGCCCACGTCCTCGGCCATATGGGCGCTGTGGTAGGCCGCCGGATCATAGAGCTTGCTCGAGCTGCCATGACCCCGATTGTCGAGCGCGATGACGCGTCGGCCGGCCTTCGTCAGTGTCGCAACCCAGCCGGGATAGACCCAATTCACGTGCGCAGTCGAAGCAAAACCGTGCACGAGAACCATCGGCTCGCCTTCCCCTTCGTCGAGAAAGGCGATTTCCACGCCGTCGTGCTGAAAACTTTGCATATTCGCAATGCGCTCGCCTTCTCCTCGGCAATGCATCAGGGGATGGTTTTAATGCGCGAGGACGCGGTGCTGCGAGATGGGCTGAGCGTGAGCGCGGCGCGCGCGGCGAAGTCTGCGGCGCGTGCAAGATCGCTCGGCGATTGCCTCGGTCATGCGCTTGAGCGAGGTCACGAAACCCAGGACTGTCAC
>DASQXF010000092.1:0-3147 GCA_035639895.1 Xanthobacteraceae bacterium | reverse complement strand
TCGCCAGTCGCTCGATGGCAAGGCTCAGCACTTCGAGCGTGGTCGGATCGCTCCAATGGGCGTCCTCGAAAATGATGAGCAGCGGAATGTGACGTGCCGACGCCGCGATGCGAGCGACAAGTGCCTCGAGCGTTTTCAGCCGCCACTGCTGCGGCGTGAGGGCGGATGCGGGATAGCGGCCATCGTTCGGAAGCGACAGCATCTTGGCTAGGAGCGCGGCATCCTCCGCAGGCGTTGCGGTCTGCGCCAGCAGGCGATCGAGCTTATCGAGCTTCGCTCGGGAGGTATCCTCACGCAAAAATCCGGCGGCACGTTCCATCTGGACGATGACGGGATAGAACGCGCTGTCGGTGTGCTGCGGTGAGCAAAAATAGCGCAAACGCGCGGGCGGCTCCGCGAGCCGCTCCAGCAGCGCCACGGTGAGGCGCGACTTGCCGATCCCAGCCTCGCCCGACAGCAACACCGCCTGGCCGTCGCCGTTCTTGGCGCTCGCCCACCGCTGCAACAACAGATCGATTTCCTTCTCCCGACCGACCAGCGCGGTCGCATCGGCCGCGTGCAGCGCCTCGAAGCGGCTTTCGACGGAACTTGCGCGCAGCACCGACCAGGCCCGGACCGGGCCGGGAATGCCTTTGAGAGCTTTGGCGCCGAGATCCTGCACCTCGAAGAGATTGCCGATGAGCCTGCGGGTGCTTTCGGCGATCACCACCGCTCCCGGCTCGGCGATGGCTTGCAGCCGGGCGGCAAGGTTGGGCGTCTCCCCGACCACGCCGCGCTCCTGCGCCTCGCCGGATCCGATGAGGTCCCCGACCACGACCACTCCGGTCGCGATTCCGAGACGCACCCGCAGCGGCGATCGAGCCGCGGTTGCAAGCTTCGGCACCGCGTCGCTGAGGACGAGCGCAGCCCGCACGGCGCGCTCCGCGTCGTGCTCGTGCGCGCGCGGATAGCCGAAATAAACCAGAACGCCGTCGCCCATGTATTTGGCGACAAAACCGCCGTGGCTCTCGACAGTCGCGGCGCAGCAGCGATGATAGGCGCCGATGATGTCGCGCAAATCCTCGGGATCGAGCTCAGCCGAAAGGGCCGTCGAGCCTACGAGGTCGCAGAACATCACGGTGAGCTGCCGACGTTCGGCGGTATCCTGCGCCGCCGGCGCGGCTGAGGTGCCGGACCGCCCTGCCTGATTCATCTCGGCGATGGCGCGCAGCAGTTTGCGGCGATCACCGAGGACGATGCCGAGCTCCTTCAGATCCTGATCGGTGAGATCGCGGAGGACGGTAAAATCGATACGATGTTCAGCGAAGCGCTCGGCATACTCGGATAGACCAAGCTTTTCGAGCCACGCCGCAACTTGCTGCATCGCCTCTCATACCTCGATGCGCTGGAACTCGATCGGGAATGAGTGCATGCGGCGCGCGCCCGTGTCGGTGATCTCCACTGTTTCGGCGAACACGCACCCGGTCTTGCCGTCGTGCCAGCTCGGGTCGAACAGGTCGATATTGAACGCGAAGACCATGCCCGGCTCGAATCGGTCGCCGACTACCTTGATCGCTTCGCGGTCGTCGGCGATGGCATGGTGGCGGTAGCGCGGATATTCGAGCGAGGCGAGGCCATGCCCGTGGACGCCGGCCTCACAGATGCCGAGCCCGCGCGCATCGGTTTCCTCCTTCACGGCATCGAGCGCGAACGAAATGCTCTTGCCGGGGCCGAAGTTCTCCAGCCCGCGCCGGTAAGCCGCGAGGCACCCATCATAGATGGCAAGCTGCTGCTTCTCCGGCTCGCCGAGGCAGAACGTGCGCTCGACATGGGTGAAATAGCCGCCGAACTTCGGATGCATCTCGCAGATGATGAGGTCACCGCGTTGCATGGGCCGCGTGGTCGGCACCCGAAATGGATGGGGATAGGGATAGCGGTCGCAGTTCCACAGGAACAGCGTTGGTTCTTCGCCGCCGTTCGCCATCATTGCCTGCATCATGCCGGCATAGACCTCGCACTCCTTCACGCCCGGTCGCGCGATGTCGCGGCACGTCGAGAGCATGAGGTCGCCGAGCTTGGCGGCCTTGCGCAGCAAGTCGAGCTCCTCGGCGCTCTTGATCGAGCGCACCTTCTCCAGCATGTCCTCGAGGCCGACGAAGCTCGCTTTCGGCAACAGCGAGGTGAGCCGCGTGAACACGGCGTGCGGGACCCAGCCGTCCGGGTCGAGCGTCCCGGCGAGACCATCCGTGCCGATCCTGCCGGCGTCGAGCTTGAGCTCCCTCAAGCGGTTGGCCACGGAATCCGCCCACGTCTTGCTGCGCGGCCGCACGTCGCCGACCCAGTCCTGCGCGGCGCGCCAGCCTTCGACGAATGTCGGCATCTGAACGATCGATGTGGGATCGCCATCGGCTGGAAACACCAGCACGTTGAACTCGGCGTTGCCGCCGATGGGCGCGAGATAGCGGGCATTGGCCGTGTAGAAGTCCCACATGACCGGCCAGCCCCAAAGCACGATGGCATCCAGGGCGCGCGCCGCCATTTCCTTGCGCACGGCGGCCCAGCGCCGGTCGCGCTCGGCGAGGGAGAGGCGGGGGATTTCGAGTGTCTGTCGCATGTCCGATCTCGTGTTGGCAGCTGCCCGGTTATCCGCGCCTTGACATCACATCACGCTGCGGATGTCCCGCCCGCATAAAGGGAAAACTTATGCCGCGGCCTTCAGCAGCTTGAGCGTGGCGAGATAGTCCGCGATTCCCTTTTCTAGGTCGTATCGTGGGCGATAGCCCAGCTCCTCGCCAGCGCGCGTGATGTCGTAGACGCCAGTCGCGGGATAGGGAAAGCCGTAGAAATTGAGCCCGCCGCCGATTTCCATCCGCGCGTTCGGAATGTGCTTCTTGATCACGCGCTCGAAGTCGCGCAGAGTCACGCCGACACCGGTGCCGATGTTGTACACGCGGCTCTTCACTTTGTCCGCGACGGTCGCGAGGTAAATGCCGAGCGCGGAATCTTTGTTGTAGATGAAGTCGTCCTTGTCCTCGCCGCCCTGCTCCAGCTTGAACGGCAGGCCGTTCGCCGGATTCTCGACGATGCGGCTCATGACCGCCATGGGTCCGTGGCGCGCGGTCTTGCCCGGACCGTAGGTCGAGGCGAAGCGCAGCGACACCGTCTCGA
>DASQXF010000091.1:0-8845 GCA_035639895.1 Xanthobacteraceae bacterium | reverse complement strand
GACCGGGCCCGGGCTGACGTCGGTGAGGTAGCCCCAGCGCTCGATCTTGCGAGCCGCGGGCATTCCCTGCTCGCTGATTTCGCTCATGCGTATGCCGCCCACGGTGACGTCGACCTCCCGCACCTTCGGCGCGCCGAAGGCGAAGTAGAACGCGTCGGCAGCGCCCGCGGCAAAATCGTCGGCGCTGCGGATCACGTTGGGCACGAGAACCGGCTTGATGTCCTTCTCGCTGAGATTGGCCGTCGCCAGGATCGCGCGCACCGTCGGTTCGAGCGCACGCATTGCGGAAAATCCGTACGGTACCCGCTTGCCTTTGAGGTCGGCAACGGTGCGGATGTCGCCGTCCTTGCGCACGAAGAATCCGACGCGCAGCGCATGCGCCGCGCCGATGATGCGCAAGTCCGTGAATCCTTTGGACAGACCGTCGTGCACCTCCATCGCGTTGGAGATGCCGATCTCAGCCTCGCCGCGGGCGACCATGGGGACGATCACCTGGTCTCCGGCGGTCGGCTGTACGAGTACGTTGAGCCCGGCTTTTTCCTTGAGCACCTTGGCGACCGCCGAAGCCGTGGTGTGGTTGAGCGTGCCGGGCTGCAGCGTCGCGAAGCCGTAGGTCTGCGCGGCAGCCGTTGTGGCGCTCCCCAGCGCTCCGGCGCCGATCGATGCGCAAAATAGGGCTGCGGCAAACTCGCGCCGTATGAACACGGATTGCATGAGGCTCCCTCCGGTTGTTTCCAGCGCAGAATCTGTCGCCCGACCCGGCATTCGCTGGCTTACGCGGATATTTGCACGACGCGCCGGCCAAGGCGAGTTACAATGACTCCCGGGCGGCAGTGGGCAGGCGTGCGGGCCGACGCGTCGGATGGTCGCATCTTTCGTTCATGATATCCAAGGCCAGCGCGTCGTGTTCGGACCGGGCGCGGTCGCGCGCGTCGGCGAGGAGGCGGCGCAGCTCGGCTTGAACCGCGCGCTGGTGATCGCAACGCCCGGCAGCGGTGCGCGGCTCGGCGGGCGGTTGGTCGAACTCTTGGGAGCGCGGGCGGCGGGGCTGCATGCGCAGGCGTCGCTGCACGTGCCGAAGCCAACCGCCGAGGCCGGTGTCGCGGCCGCGCGCGGCGCGGATGGCCTCGTCGCCGCCGGCGGCGGTGCCGCCATCGGGCTCGCCAAGATCATCGCGCGCGATCTCGGCCTGCCGATCATCGCAGTGCCCACCACCTATTCCGGATCGGAAGCGACCGCGATCTGGGGGCTGAGCGACGGGGAGCGCAAGTTCACCGGCAAGGATGCGCGCGTGCTGCCGCGCACCATTGTGTACGATCCTGAGCTTACACTGGCGCTGCCGGCGTCGGTGAGCGCAGCGAGCGGCATGAACGCCATCGCCCATTGCGTCGAGGCGTTGTGGGTTGCCGATCGCACGCCGTTCCTGATCGCGCTCGCAACCGACGCGGTGCGCCGCTTCGCCGCGCATTTGCCGCGCGCGGTCGCCGACGGCACCGAGCGCGAGGCGCGCGCGGAGTGTCTCATCGCCGCGTGGCTTGCCGGGGTCGTGCTCGCTTCGGGCACCGGCCTGCAACACAAGCTCGCGCACGTGCTGGGCGGGCTGGGCCTGCCCCACGCTGAAACCCACGCGATCATCCTGCCGCACGTCACGCGCTTCAACTTGGTGGCCGCGGAGGAGGCGCGGACGCGGCTCGCGGCGGTGCTCGGCGGCGATGGTGCGGATCGCCTCGCGCAGATGCTGCGCGGCTTTCCAGTCCCGCAACGGCTCGTTGAGGTCGGCTTCGACCGCGCCAAAACCGATTTTGTCGCGCAAGAAGTTGCGGCGATGGCGATCACCGTGCCACGCAAGGTCGCGGCCGACGACGTGCGGACGCTGCTGGCGGCGGCGAGTTGAGATCGTTGTCGGCGGGTTAGGCCGGTGCCACTGCCCTGATTCTCTGCTAAAATTCCGGTCTTGCGGGAGCCGAGGGTCGATGCGCCATTTCGCGATTGTGTGCGCGCTTGTCGTGCTTGGCATTGCGCGGGCATCAGCGCAGACACAATCCACAACGCCCGCACCAATACCTAACTCTGAGACCGAGCTTTTCTCGGGCAGCGAACTTCTTCGCGGTAAACGGATCGCGCAAGCCGAGTGTGCTGCCCTGCCGGGGGCCGTGTGGGTGGCCGTCGACCAGCAGGGCGAGTGCATCCGCTATTATCACTCGACGGCCGGCGGCTCCGGGTCCGAGGCTGTGGTTTTGGTTTCCAGCGAAGTCGCCTCGACCAACGCGCGCGGGGAGCTCAAGCCTTACGACTTCTACGTCAAGCTGAGCCCGGCCGCGATGCAGGATCAAAGCGTGCGCTGGTCCCGCAGTCTGCGAATGCCCTACATCTACCTAAGCCGGCCGGGCACCTACGGCTCATCGGGCGAGTACGCCAAACGCCGCACCGCCCGCGAAATCGACCTTGTCTCAGCGGCGCTCGACGCGATCAAAACCCGGCATGGATACAACCGGCTCCATCTAGCCGGATACAGCGAAGGCGGTCACGCCGCCGCCGCGCTGTTGGCGCAGCGCACCGATGTGAGATGCGTCGTGCTTGCATCGTCCCTTCTTTCGGTGCGAAGCAGGCTTGCCGAATCGGGTCGCGACGACGACTTCACCGGAAACAAACACCCGGTCGACCCGGTGGCGCTCGTTCATCAGGTGGTGAAGCGCTCCGATCTTCGCATCATCGTCGTCACCGACCCGGACGATGTGGTCATGTCGGCGCGCTCGCAGACCGCTTATGTCAGGCGTGCCAGTGCGGCCGGTTTGCCGGTGCAGCAGATCTTCGCTGCTGCGTCCGACGTCAACGCACACAATCTTTTGCGCACCGGGCTATCGGCGGCGGTGGACTGTGCCCGCGGCGTCGGAGCAAACGCAATCGTTGCGAAGTATCAAAACAAGGCACCGGAAATCCCCCCGGATGCTGATGATCCACCGTTGAATACACCAGCTGTCCTCACTCACGGCGTTGTTGTCAGCGAGGCTCAATGCAAGGACTTGCGGAATGCGGTCTGGGTGCGAGTTGATGGAGCGGGCTATTGCGTGCGTTACTGGATGTCCACGGCGGGCGGCTCGAAGGACGAAGCGGTGGTGTATATCCACGGTGATTTGGGCGACGCCAAAACGCCGGGCCAGCTCAATAAATACTCCGCCTTTATGACAGACAGTCGCATGCAGCGGGAAGTCCGGCGCTGGTCGCGCCTTTATGGCGGACCCTACATCGCCATCGGCCGCCTCGGGGCATTTGGCTCCTCGGGTGATCATCGCAAACGACGCTCGCTGCTTGAAATCCGTGTCGTCCTCGCCGCCCTCGATGAGTTGAAGGTGCGGCACGGCTTGCGGCGTTTTCATCTCGCCGGGCAGTCGGGCGGGGCCCACACCGTCGCCGGCCTTGCGCAAATGCGCAGCGATGTCGGCTGTGCGGTCATGGCAGCCGGCGTTATTTCGGTCAAAGCGCGGGCGCGCGACCAAGGCAGGAAAATCGAGGCAGGACTCAAAGCTTTATACGATCCGCTGGATCACGTCGCTGCCATGCAGCCCCAACCGGGCCGAAGGATGATCGTCTTGTCGGATCCCGACGATCAAATCGTCTCATTCCGGTCGCAGCGGGAATTTGCCGAGCGCGCGCGGGCCAAGGGCCTTCCAATCCTGCACGTCAGCGCTGATGCAGGCACCGAAAGCTTCCACGGCCTGCATAATGAATCGCAAAACATGGCCATCGATTGCGCGAAGGACATGGACGACAACGCGCTTGCTGGCAAATACCAGAACAAGGCCGCCCCGCAGCCCGATGGGCTCTCGGCGATCCGATGAGCCAACTCACCCGGTCGTTCAAGGAAGACAATGAGTTGGTGGTACCAAGTCGGATGACGACTACCAACCCAACTGAACGCGGATACCGGCGATTGCCTCCAGCTGGCGTTCGTGGTCGCCAGTGAGACGGATCACAAAATGGGTCAGCCCGGCGTCGGCGTAGCCGGCAAGCCCGTCCGCAACGCAGGCGGCCGGACCGGCGAACCACGCCTGGTTCTTCTTCATCATCTCGCCGCGGCCGGGATAGTAAGCCTCCAAAAACTCGCCGATACGCGCTTCGGCCCGCGCGATGTCGTCGTCGATGCAGACGGTCAGGTACATCGCGCCGTCGAACGCATCCAAGTCGCGGCCCGCTTCGCGCCTCATCGCGAGAACCTCCCGCCACTGCCGGCCGAAGAGTGCAGGCGACGGCCATATCGGGAACCAGCCGTCGAAGTAGCGCGCGGCACGCTGCATTGCGCCCGGCGTATTGCCGCCCATCCAGATTGGCGGGCCGCCTTTGCGATGCGGGACCGGACCGATCACCGCGTTCTCAAGCCGCCAGCGTCCGTCCCACGTTACAGGCTCTCCGGTCCAGAGCGCGCGGCATAGCCGCATGCATTCGAGCACCCGCCCAACCCGCTTTTCAAAAGGCACGCCGACTGCAGCGAATTCGGCATGGATGCCAGGGTGATCCGGGCTGATGCCAATACCGAGGATAATCCGCCCCTCGCTGATCTGATCAAGGGTCGCGACTTGATGTGCCAGTTGCACAGGGTTGCGAAGCGCCGGCAGCAGGACGCCAGTGCCAAGTAACACCCGTTTCGTTCGCCCAGCGACTGCGGCCAGCATCACCAGCGGTTCATGTCGCGGCCGATCGAGCAGCGAATCGCCGATCCAAATCGAATCGTAACCGAGCTCCCCCGCCCGTTCGGCCAATTTGAGCAGCGGCCCAGCGGCCGGGCGGCCCTGCATCACGCTTTCGCGCGTCGGGAGCAGATATCCAACTTTCGGCGCCATACTCGGGCTCAATTGCTTGCGCTGATGCCGGCGGCCTTGATGATCGGACCCCACTTGTCGATTTCGGACTGCAGCAGCGCCCCGAGCCCTTCAGGCGTCGAGGTTTCGACAACGACGCCAAGTGGCTCGAACCGGGCCCTCACCGCGGGTTCGGATAATGCCGTGAGGGTCGCGGCGTTCAGCTTGGCGATGATCTCAGGCGGGGTCTTAGCCGGCACGAACAGCGCATACCAGGACGACACGTCAAAGCCGGGAACCCCGGACTCGGCAATGGTCGGCAGTTCCGGCAGGGTCGGGAAACGTTTCAGCGTGGTGATGGCGAGCCCGCGCAGTTGCCCGGAGCGCACGGTTTGCAGCAGGGAGCCGGTCGTGTTGATAGCCGAATCGACGCGACCGGCGATGGTGTCGGTGATGGCGCCGGCTCCGGCGCCACGATAGGGCACATGGATGATCTCAATGCCGGCCATGCGCTTGAACAATTCACCGGACAGGTGCGGCGTGGTGCCGATCCCCGGGGAGGAATAAGTCAGTTTGCCCGGATTGGCCCTGGCGTAGTCGACGAAGCTGCGGACCGAGGTCAGCGGCGACGAGACCGGCACCGCGAGGATGTTCGGAAAGCGGCAGAGTAACGCCACCGGCGCGAGATCGGTGACGGAATCGTAGTTGAGTGAAGCATAGAGAAAGCGGTTGATCGCCAGCGGCGGCGCACCGAGCAGCAGGGTGTAGCCGTCAGGCGCCGAGCGCGCGGCGGCCTCGGCGCCGATGTTGCTGCCGGCGCCAGGCCGGTTGTCGACCACGACCTGCTGGCCCAGCAGCTCCGACAAGCCGGCAGCCATGATGCGGGCCGCGGAGTCGGTGCCGCCGCCGGCTGGGAACGGCGCGATCAGCCGAATGGTGCGGTTCGGGTAAGCCTGCGCTTGAACGCTGTGGGCGACCGCACTCGATGCTGCGAACGCCGCGGTGAGCTCGATCAGTCGGCGGCGGTTGATCGCTTTGTTCATGGAGCGCGGCGCAATTCGGAAATCTCGCGGGCGCGCATCGTAGCACACCTAACGAAGTTCGGTCGCTGCATCACCCCGGAAATAGGGGAAGTCTTCGGATGTGTCCGACCGCTTGCCCGCGATGAAGGTGATGGAATTGCGGGCTGCCCGTGCGAGTGGCTACGCCGTGCCCGACATGTCCAGCACCGCAATCTCCGGAGGAACGCCCCACCGCAGCGGCAGCCCGCTCGTTCCGATGCCGCTCGTCACATAGAGGTATTGTCCGCGCTCTTCGATGAGTCCGTGGCTCCAGCGCCGCGGCGCCTTGGTGGCGGTGCGCACGACGCCGATGCCGGGAAGCCTGATCTGGCCGCCGTGCGTGTGGCCGGCCAGCATGAGGTGCGGGCCTGCGGGTAGATGCGCAAACCATACGGGATCATGGGCGAGCACGATGGTCGGCCGCTCCGCCGACAGGCCGGCGAGCAACGCGTAAGCCTCGGCTCTGGTGACGTGCGCATCGGGCAGTCCGACGACATCGATGGCATGGTCGTGAAAGCACATGCTGCGGCGCGCGTGGTCGAGCACGGGAATACCATGCTGCTCGAACGCATCGGCCACGGCATGCTCGCCATAGACGTAATCGTGGTTGCCGAGGATTGCGAAGCGACCGAGCGGCGCTTCCAGTCGCGACAGGGCGGCCGCGATCGTGCGCGGGGGCACGCGGCCGCCGCCGAACGGCTGCATGTTGACGTAGTCGCCGCCGAACAACACGAGATCGGGCGCGAGCGCCGCGGCCTCATCCACGATCGCGTTGAGGCGGGCGACATCGTCCGAATGCGATCCGGTGTGAAGATCGGAGAGAAAGGCGACGCGCAGCGGGCGCCGCCACTGCGGCCAGCCGTCGATCTTCAGACGAAGCCGGCGAACAATATGCCGCTGCGCGCGGCTGATCTCCGCCAGCCATCCCTTGCTGCCAAGCTCGTCGCGAAACGGCGGCCGCAGAATGGCGCGGGTCAATCGGCCTCTCGCGCGATACGGAGCTCTTTTGCGCATGTGTTGGTTCGTCGTTCCAAGCCTATGCGCGCTCTGACTGAGCAGTAATTCCGGCATTCGTTGGGCGTGGGAATAGTCCGTGGCAAGGGGACGAGCGGACGTTGCCGCGACGCCTTACTGCTCGCGCGGCGGCTCGACCCGGAACCCCTCGCTCGCCTCGAGTGCAATGTGCCGCTGCGCCACCGCC
This sequence comes from Xanthobacteraceae bacterium, assembly GCA_035639895.1. Classification (GTDB taxonomy): domain Bacteria; phylum Pseudomonadota; class Alphaproteobacteria; order Rhizobiales; family Xanthobacteraceae; genus VAZQ01. Next base: position 1,787 of record DASQXF010000091.1, on the reverse strand, counting down.
TCTGCCCAGCGCGCGGTGCGCCCCAACCCGCCGAAGGAAAAGAAATGCGGCGCGATCTCTCCCAGATGCCGCTCCGCGCGCGCCCGCGCCAGCGTCCGCACCAACGCGTCCGGCGCCGACATCGCGAACAGCTGCCGCACCAAGCCGGCCTGCCGCGCCAGGCTCTGCGCGGATGCCCGCACGCCGCAGCGCTTGGCGTAGCGCAACAGCGTCGCGAGATTGGTGGGACCCGCAAGCCCGACCCGCACCGGATGTTCGAGGCCGAAATCGCGCAGGCGGGCGATCCATTGCAGGATCGCCTGCGCGTCGAAACAGAATTGGGTGACGATGTGGACCGCCAGGCCGGTGCTCTCGGCGGCGCGGATCTTATCGGCGAGCGCGCGATCGAGGTCCTGCTGCAACAGCCGTGGATGGCCGTCGGGATATCCGCCGACGCCGATCTCGCATATTCCGTGACGCTGGAGCGCGCCGCCATCGATCACCTCGATCGCGCTGTGGAACTCGCCGGCGGGCTCCTCGTGGTCGCCGGCGATGACCAGGAGGCGCACAACGCCCGCCTCGCCGCTCATGCGGGCAAGAAAATCATCGAGCGCGCCCGCGCTCGCAAAGCCGCGCGCCGCAAGGTGCGGCACCGGCTCGAAGCCTGCCTTACGCAGCCGCGCTGCGGCTTCGATCGCCTCCTGCGCCGGCCGCTTCGGCACGGCGCTGATATAGACGCTCGTGCTCGCCGGAGCGACGGCTGCGAGTGCGGCGACCTCCTCGGCCGACGGCCGCGTCGCTTCAAGCGAGAAGCCCGCCATGAAGTCCGCAATCGCGTCGATCGGATCGGCGCGGTCTTCTGCTGTGGTCATGACTGCGGCCATATCGTTCACTCGCGCCGGCGCGAGATCACGTAGGATTCGTCGTAGAACCAGAGCCCGCCGTGTTCGCGCAGAACCTCGCGGGTCGCGTCGAGATAGCGGCCGTCGGCGACGACCCCGGCAAGCCGGTCGTCTTCGACTTGCGCCACGTAGATTGCGGCGTTCCACGCCGCAAACAGCGTGGAGGTGCCGATCGATTGATCCGAGATCTCGCTCGGCAAGGTGTGCATCTCGTAGCGGAACAGCGAGCGGTTGTCGGCATAGGCATTGAAGTTGAGATCGCGCCCGGCGGGACCGAGCTCGTGCTTCACCGCCTTCATGATCTGATGGCGGTCGTGAATGAACGGATTGTCGAGCGGCCACACACGCTGGATGATGTCCATGCCGGGATCGTTGCCGTGGGAATGGATGGCAATCAGCCGGCCGCCGGGTCCGAGCGCCTTGGCGAGCGGCGCGATCACGCGCCTGGCCTTGAACTCGATGGAGGCCCGCGCGCGATAGGGCTGCGAGGCGATGACGAGATCGTAGTTCGCCATCGTGCCCCCGGGCCGCGGAATGATCGGGTCGAGCAGGAACTTGTGGTCGGCGCGGTAGAGCACCAGCACCACCGGCCGCTCGTAGACCGGGTTGCCGGTCTTCGGGCTCACCCCGGCTTTCCAATTCTGCGACAGGAAGGGCACGAGATCGGTGATTTGCTGCTCGAAGCGGTAAGCCGAATCGCCAACCAGCGGCACCTCGTGCCAGACCATGCTCGAGGCTGCGGACAGCGATTTGACGGCGAGCCATGGCGCGTCGGCATAAGCGAGATTGGTGAGCACCAGGACCGTTGCCGGATGCTCGAAGAAGCGGTCCGACATCTTCTGCAAGGCAAGCCGCACGTCCTCGAGGCTGATCTCCTTGCCCACCACGTAGAACGGAATGGTCGGA
>DASQXF010000090.1:0-3105 GCA_035639895.1 Xanthobacteraceae bacterium | reverse complement strand
CGCTATCCAGCTCGAAACCGCGGCCGCCGCGTTTCGAGCGCTGACGCGCGAGCCGTGCTCGCTCGCGAGCAAGCGCATTTGATCGCCAAGCTGACACTGCGGATTCGGTGCCGAGGCGCGACGTGCGCTCATGCGGCCTTGGCAGGCTGCGCCAAGGTCACCAGGTTGCGAAGAATGGCCGCGGTTCCGCGCAGGCGCACCTTGGCATTCTCCCAGTCGTCGAAGAAGACGACCTTCATATCGGGCCGCACGCGCGCGGCCGGACCGAGATCGCGGATGAAGGCCACGAGCCGGTCGGGATTGGCGAAAGTGTTGTCGCGGAACGACACCAGCGCTCCCTTGGGTCCGCTCTCGATCTTTTCCACATTGGCCTGCCGGCACAAGGCTTTGATCGCGACCACCTGGAGCAGATGCTCGACCTCCTCCGGCAATGGCCCGAACCGGTCGACAAGCTCGGCGCCGAAGGCCTCGATCTCGCGCTCGTCCTCGAGTTCCGCAAGCCGTCGATAGAGCGCAAGCCGTACCGGCAGATCGGCGACATAGTTCTCGGGAATCATCACCGGTGTTCCGAGCGTGATCTGCGGCGACCACCTGTCGGCGACCGGAGCGCTGATGCCGGCTTTGAGACTGCTGACCGCCTCTTCCAGCATCTGCTGATAAAGCTCGAAGCCGACCTCCTTGATGTGCCCGGACTGTTCTTCACCCAGGAGATTACCGGCGCCACGAATGTCGAGATCGTGCGAAGCAAGCTGAAATCCGGCGCCCAGCGTATCGAGCGATTGCAGTACTTTCAGCCGTCGTTCGGCTTGCAGCGTGATCTTGCCCGCGGCCGGCAGCGTGAACAGCGAATAGGCGCGCCGCTTGGAACGTCCCACGCGTCCGCGCAGCTGGTAAAGTTGGGACAGCCCGAAGCGGTCGGCGCGATGCACGATCAGCGTGTTGGCAGTCGGAATATCGAGCCCGGATTCGATGATCGTGGTCGACAGCAAGAGGTCGTACTTGCCGTCGTAGAAGGCAGACATGATGTCGTCGAGCACGGTCGCCGGCATTTGACCGTGGGCAACCGCAACCCGCGCTTCCGGCACATGCTTGTCGAGAAACTCTTTCGCGCCGGCGAGGTCCTCGATGCGCGGACAGACATAGAAGGACTGGCCGCCGCGGTATCGCTCGCGCAACAGCGCCTCGCGCACGATCACGGGATCGAACGGCGCGACGAAGGTGCGCACAGCAAGCCGATCGACCGGCGGCGAGGCAATGATCGACAGATCGCGTACCCCGGACAGCGCAAGCTGCAAGGTGCGCGGGATCGGCGTTGCGGTGAGTGTGATTACGTGCACTTCGGCCCGCAGCTGCTTGAGCCTTTCCTTGTGGGCAACGCCGAAATGCTGCTCCTCGTCGACGATCAGAAGACCGAGATCCCGGAACTTGATCGTCTTGCCAAGCAGCGCATGGGTGCCAATGACGATGTCGACGCTGCCATCGGCAATCCCTTTCTTCACACGCGCCAGCTCCGAGGCCGAGACCAAGCGTGAGGCTTGCGCGATGTGCACGGGAAATCCGCGAAACCGTTCAGCGAAGGTGTGGGCGTGCTGGCGCGCAAGCAGCGTCGTGGGCACCACCACCGCGACCTGCCTGCCGTTCATGGCCGCGACGAAGGCCGCGCGTAGCGCCACCTCGGTCTTGCCGAAACCCACGTCGCCGCAAATGAGCCGATCCATGGGTCGGCCGGAGGCGAGTTCGTCCAGTGCCACGTCGATCGCAGCCTGCTGGTCTTCCGTCTCCTCATAAGGAAAGCCGGCGCAGAACTCGTCATAAGGGCCGGGCTCGACGGTCAAGCGTGGCGCCTCGCGCAACTGCCGCTCGGCCGCGATCTTGATCAGCGCGTCGGCCATGTCGCGGATGCGCCGCTTCATGCGCGCCTTGCGCGCCTGCCAAGCGCCGCCGCCGAGCCGGTCGAGTTCGACCCGGTTCTCTTCCGCCCCGTAGCGGGACAAGAGCTCGACGTTTTCGACCGGCAGGAACAGCTTGTCGCCGCCGGCGTAATGGATCTCCAGACAATCGTGCGGTGCGCCCGCTGCTTCGATCGCCCGCAGTCCGGTGAAACGCCCGATGCCGTGGTCGACATGAACGACGAGATCGCCGGCGGCGAGGCTCGTCACTTCGGCGATGAAGTTCTCCGCCCGGCGAGCGGCGCGGCGCGGACGCACGAGGCGATCACCCAGGATGTCCTGCTCACCAATCACCGCCGCTTCGGCGGTCTCGAAGCCGCTTTCGAGTCCCAGCACGGCGAGCGCGACCTGTGAGCGGTGCAATGCGAGGGCCTGCGGCCACGACTCGACCGTCGCAAGCTCGGCAAGCGCGTGATCGGCGAGCACATGGCGCATGCGCTCGCGCGCGCCTTCACTCCAGAGCGCGATGACGACGCGCTTGCCGTCCGCCTTGAGCGCGGTGACGTGCTGGGTCACCGCTTCGAACACGTTGCGGCCGGGCTCGGCGCGCTCGGCGGCGAAATTGCGCCCCTGCTTGGTGTCGGCGTTAACGGCCTGTCCCTGCCCTTCCGGCACGGTGAACGGGGTCAGCCGCGCCAGTGCGACAGCCTCGAGCCGCGCGCGCCACTCGACTTCACTCAGATACAGGCGCTCAGGCGGCAGCGGCTTGTAGGGCGGGCCTGATCCGCGCTGGGCGAGCGCTTGCTGGCGCGCCTCGTAGTAATCCTCGGTCTGATCTAGCCGTTCGCGCGCTGCATCCTCGACCAAGGGCTCAAGCACCACCGGGCAACCTGCCAGATAGTCGAATAATGTCTCGAGTTGATCATAGAACAGCGGCAGCCAATGCTCGATGCCGGCATGACGCCTGCCTTCGCTGACCGCGTGATAGAGCACGTCGTCGGGGCCTGGTGCTCCGAATGCCGCCACATAGCCAAGGCGGAAGCGCCTGATCGTTTCGCTGGTAAGCTGGAATTCAGCGACCGGCACCAGATCGAGCGCGCGCAGCTGATCGGTCGTGCGCTGGCTTTCGGGGTCGAAGCTGCGGATCGTCTCCAGCGTGTTGCCGAAAAAATCGAGTCTTACCGGCTCCGCCATCCCTGGGGCGAAGAGATCGATG
>DASQXF010000089.1:0-4297 GCA_035639895.1 Xanthobacteraceae bacterium | reverse complement strand
GGGCCAGCCCACGCCTTGGATGTACATGTCGTGCTGCTCCGACCAGAACGAGGGCACCACATCATAGGAAACAGCGCCGCCGGCGGCATTGCGGCCGACGATGGCGCCATGCTCCTGCGCATGGCGCCAGTTCTCCAATCGCACTAGCCCGCGCGGTCCGGGAAAGCGCGCGCAGTCGCCGGCCGCGAAGATCGCCGGATCGCTGGTGCGGCCCTGACGATCGACAATGATGCCGTCTTGCACGGCGAGATCGGCCTCCTTGGCCAGCCGATCGTCGGGCGCGACCCCGGCCCCGACAACGACGAGATCGGCCGCGATCGTGCCGCCGCCCTCGGTATCGACCGCGAGCCGTCCGTCCGCGAGCTCGCGTAAGGCGGACGGCGCGATGCCGACCCGCAGATCGACGCCGCGCGTGCAATGGCGCTCGTGGATCAGTGCGGACAGCTCTTCGTTGCAGGCCCGCGCAAGGACGCGCGGCGCGATTTCGATCACGCTCGCCTTGACGCCCAGCTCGGCGGCGGATGCGGCCACTTCGAGCCCGATCAGTCCGCCGCCGACGACAATGAGCGAGCGGCTCTGATGCAGGCGCGCCTTGAGCGCGCGCGCCTCCGCTTCGGTGCGCAAGTAGTAAATGCCGTTCCGACCCGGCGGAAACATCGGCAACGCGCGGTTCATCGATCCGGTGGCAAGCACGAGCGCGTCGTAGCCGATGCGCTCGCCCGCATCGATGACCACGGTGTGCGCGTCGCGATCGATTGCCTTGACTGCCGTGCCCAGTTCGAGCCGGACGCCGTGGGCCGCTACGCCTTTCGGCCCGGCAATCGGTGCGTCGTGGGCCATTGCCTTGCCGGTGAGGACGGCCTTGGACAACGGCGGTTTTTCGTAAGGTTCATGCCGTTCGTCGCTAAGCAGGATGACCTCGGCGGCGCCGTCTTGCTGCTTGGCCGCGAGCGCCGCAGCCACGCCAGCCGGCCCGCCGCCGACAACGACGATCTTGCGCGCGGGACTCATGCCAACTCCGTGCCTGCGGTGCGAATTGCGCGACGCCCAGCAGCTAGGCCCGCAAGGCCGACAGCATCTCTTCGATGTATTCGTCGCCAGTGGCGATGACCAGCATCGAGGCGTAGGGCCGCAGCGTCGCCAGCGTTTTGGACAGTTCCTCGTCCGAGCGCGCTTCGCTGCCGATGATCAGTGCCATGGTCATTACTTTGCGGGCGGCGCAAGCTTCGCCGATGACGGCGGCCGGCTGCGCGCTGGTGCCCGCGCTTGACACCATCACCACGAGATCGGCCGCCGCCACCTCCTCGACCAAAGCCTTGGTGCGGCCGGCAAGATCGCTCAGCCAGGCCTGCATCGACCAGCTCTCCCCGCTCCGTGGTGTATTCTCGAACTTGATCGAGGTGAAGAACGTTGCGCGTTGCCATTGTCGCTGCGCCACGCGCTTGACCACGCGTTCGCTCGCCGCATCGAGCGCAACGACCTTGACGACGCGCGGCTTCGAATTGGGATAATCGACCCGAAAGCGGGCTTCCACGGCGGAGCTCATGCGTGCGCTTTCACTGTCCATCATTGCCTCTCGACGGATGCCGGCTCGGTAGACTTTGGTCTCCCATTAACGCGATAGGAGTGGCATCTTGCCCTGCCCGCCGTCAAACGATTTGGCAAATTGAAAGGATCGCCACGATGGAAATGCTCTGCACCAACGGCGTGAAATCGGTGATGCTTGATCTAATCCCCGCGTTCGAACGCGCGAGCAGTAAGAAAGTTGCGACCACCTGGGGATCCACGAACGCTCTCCTCAAGGATCTCGAGAGCGGAGCCCGCGGCGACGTCGCCATCCTGACGGCGGAGGCGATCGATGCCCTCATCGAGCGAGGCAAGGCAGTTGCCGGCGGCCGCGTCGATCTCGCTCGCTCCGGCATTGGCGTCGCGGTGCGCAAGGGCGCCAAGCGCCCCGACATTGCTTCGCCGGAGGCGCTCAAACGCGCGCTTCTTGCGGCCAAATCGGTCGCGCATTCCAAGACCGGGCTGAGCGGCATCTATTTTCCCACGGTGCTCAGTCGACTCGGCATTGCCGATCAGATGACATCGAAGATCGTGATTCCGGATCCCGGCACGCCGGTCGGCGAGGTGGTCGCCAAGGGCGATGCCGAGATTGGCATTCAACAGATCAGCGAGCTTCTGCCCGTCCCCGGCATCGAGATCGTCGGTCCATTACCGGAACCGCTACAGAAGATCACGATCTTCTCGGGAGGCGTGCTGACGGCGGCAAACGACCGGGACGGCGCTGCCGCGCTGCTGAAATTCGTGGCTGCCGAGTCCCCCCGCTTGCTCAAGCAGAAGGGTCTGGAGCCGGCGTGACTGCTTGCCGGCGAGCACGCCTCAACGGTGTTGGGTGATGGTGTCGACGAGCGCGAGCCGCCCCTTCTTGACTTCGGCGAGTGCGCGCAGCAGGGCGGGACGCACGTCCCCCGGTTTATCGATCGGTCCTTCGCCGTAGCAGCCCATGGCGCGGGCAAGCGCGCCGAAGTCCGGCTCGGGGCCGAACAAGTCCATCCCGATATGGGCCTTCGACTCGTCCGTTCCGCGCAGCTTGGCCATTCGGATCTGGTGCTCCCAGTCGTTGTAATAGGCGCGGTTGTTGTGCATGACGACGAGCATCGGGATTTGGTATTTCGCGGCAATCCAAAGCGCGCCGGCGTCGAACATCAGGTCGCCGTCCGGCTGAATGTCGACGACGACGCGCCGCGTGCCCTTGTGCGCCAGCGCCACGCCGAGCGAGATGCCGATCTGCGTCGAGGTGCCGAGCTCAACGCCGGGGTGCCGGTACGGCTTGTCGAAATCCCAGAGCTTGCGAACCTGCTGCTTGAGCGTGTTCGCGGTGAGCACCCAGTCTTCGTCTTTGATCACCTCCCAGATTTCGAGCGCGAGCCGTGCGAAGGTGATCGGGGAGGCATCCCAATTCCGATGCGCCTCCTCCTGCCATTTTGCCCACACCTCGTCATGGCGCTTGCCGATGGCGGCCTTGCGCTCGGCAATGCGCGATCTGAGCTTGCCGTCGCCGACAATCCGCTCCTTGCAGCGGCGGGTGAGCGCCGGAATGCCAAGTGCGGTATCCCCCAAGGCCCGTATCGAGCAGGGCTGCATTCGGCAATAGTCGAAGGCCCATTTGCTGATGTTGATCTCGCCGAACCCGATCTCGACGAAGTCGCAGGATGGCGGGGTGAGCGGCTCGCGCGTGCGCAGGGCGCTGTCGAGCGCGGTGAGCTGCTTCTCCCAGTCATTGACGTCGAGGCCCACGATCAGATCGGTGTGTCGAAGCGATGCCTGGTCCATGCTCAGGCACAGCGGGTGCTTGTTGGGAAAGTTGAGCGCGCTGTTGACGTCCCACACCGCCGCGCCGGCGGTCTCGGCCAACTCCACGAGGCTCTCGAAGCCGCCCGCACGCCGTCCGGCATATTCTGCGAGCAGCACGGGATGCTCGGCGGCGAGCAGCTTGTCCGCGATCGCCTCGATTGCGTTTGGATCGGGCGCCATTGGCGCGGGCGTCGCCGCTGCGTCGGCGGGAGGCAGCCGCGGTTTTGTGCTCAGCGGCGCCTCCTGAAGCGCGGCGTCGTAGCACATATAAACCGGGCCTTGCGGCTCGGTGGTCATGATCGAATAGGCGCGCGCAAAGCTTTCCGGAACGCCCTCGATCGAGGTCGGCTGGTAGTCCCACTTGACATAGTCGCGCACCGCGTTGCCCTGAACCAGCGCGGAATGGGTCCAGTCGATGTGCGGGCGGCGCTTGCCTTCATCCATGGGGCCGGTTGCGCCGATGATGAAGATCGGTACCCGATCGATGTAGGCGTAGTAGATGGCCATGCATGCGTGCAGCAGCCCGACGAGATCATGCAGGATGACTGCCATCGGCTTGCCGCTCGCCTTGGCATAGCCGTGCGCGATCTGCACCGCGATCTCTTCGTGTTGGCAAAGCATCATCGGCGGTTCGTTGCCGCCGTAATTGATCAGGGAATCGTGCAGGCCGCGGAAGCTTGCGCCGGGATTGAGCGTGATGTGCGGAAAGCCGTAGCGCTTGATCAGGTCGACGATCACATCGGACTGCCAGCCGCGATAGTTCGTGGACTGGCTTCGCCCGGTATCATCCTGCATCGGCGCGCCCCCTGAGCGTCACCGCGCCGATGGATGCTCGGCCTCGAATCCCGGCGCGCTTTCCACCTGATCGAACCAGTCGTAGCCCATCTCCTTGACCATGCGGTTGCTCATCATGATGAGCCGCGCGTCCGCGGTCGCGAAG
>DASQXF010000088.1:0-4584 GCA_035639895.1 Xanthobacteraceae bacterium | reverse complement strand
CGCGGCGCGAAGGATGTCGTTGCGGGGAGCTCCGATCGGCAATTCATGCAACGCGCGCAATGACGACAGACCGGTCTCGGTCCCTTCGAGCGTGCTCTGGACCGCCGAGGACCTCTCGCTCGCCGAGAATGGCGCGCTTTATGGCCCCGGTCTCGACCAAATCGGGATTGCTCCCGAGCGGCTGATCACGGTTGCCGCTCCGCGCGCGCGCGACGTGCTGTGGACGATGGAGGAAGCGTTGCGCTGCCGCGCCGTCGGCATGGTGATCGGCGAAATTCGACCGCACGGCATCGATCAAGTGGCGACGCGGCGGCTTGCGCTCGCCGCCGCCGCCGGCAACGCGCTGGGCATCATCCTGTACACCGCGCCTGACGATGCGCCTTCCGCCGCCGTGACGCGCTGGATCATCGGCGCAGCATCGTCCTTCGATGCTGAGCGATCCCACGACGTCGGTTCTCCCCGCTTCCTCGCGCGGCTCATGCGCAACCGTCGTGGCCCTCTCGGAACATGGATCGTGGAGTGGAACAGTGTGGAGCAGCGTTTCGAGCTCGCAACGCATTCTGAGCCTATGGCTGGAGCGACTTTCGACCGACCGCATCGTACGGCAGTGGCGTGAGGCTCCCTCCCCCCTCGTCGTCTTCGGTAAGCGCGGCAATCTCGATCTCGTTCTCGCGGTCGATGCCGCAGCGGAGCAGCTCGGACTCACGGCCGGCCTCGCACTGGCGCAGGCTCGCGCCATGCACCCGACGCTCACTGCTGTGTCGGAGGATCAGACGGCCGACGCCCGCCTTCTCGATGCCATTGCGGAGACCTGCCAGCGCTACACGCCGCTCGTCGCGATCGATCCGCCCGACGGCATTTTGCTCGACATCGGCGGCTGTGCGCATCTCTTCGGCGGCGAGGAGAAGCTGCGCATCGATCTCCTCGCGCGAATGACATGTTTGGGCTTTTCGGCCCGCATCGCTATTGCCGCCACTATTGGCGCGGCCTTCGCGGCGGCGCGCTTTGGCGATGCGCCGATTATGGAGGATGCTACTCGTGACGCGCGCGAACGTCTTGCGCCGCTGCCGCTTGCAGCGCTGCGGCTGCCGGACGAGACGGTCGCCGCGCTGGCAAGGGTCGGCCTGAAACGCATCGGCGATATTCTCGATCTGCCGCGCTCACCGCTTGCCGCCCGCTTCGGCGCCGATCTCTTGCGCCAGCTCGATCGCGCGCTCGGCCGCGAAGACGAACCGCTCACCCCGCGCCTGCCGATCGCGCCCTACGTCGCGGAGAAGAGCTTTCACGAGCCGATCGCGCGCGAGGAGGACGTGCTCGCAAGCGTCGAGCGGCTCGCTGCGCGACTCAAAACGGCGCTGGCAGGGCGCGGCGACGGCGCGCGACGCCTCGAGCTTGCCCTCTTCCGGACCGATGGCGCGGTCAAGCGCATCGCGGCCGGCACCTCGCGACCGGTGCGCGACCCGCAAGTGATCCGCGCGCTTTTCGTCGAGCGGCTGGCCGCGCTCGGCGACGAGATCGATCCGGGTTTCGGCTTCGATCTGGCACGGCTCTCGGTCCTTAATGCCGAGCCCTGTCCGGATGAACAGATCGGCTTCGGCACGCTTGAAGATCAGATCGAGCTCGATCGTTTGATCGATCGACTGAGCGCGCGGCTCGGACGGCAACGGGTTTCGCGTCTTCTCGCCTGCGATAGTCACATTCCCGAACTCGCCGCCGCGGTCATGCCGGCGCAAGCCATGACGCGAGGCGAATTCGGTTGGGATGCGTTCCGCCGCTTTCGGGCCGAGGTCGGATTGAGCCCACGGCCGTTGCGTTTGCTCGCCAAGCCCGAGCCCATCGCGGATGTCTTCGCCCTCGTGCCCGACGGCCCGCCGGCGCGCTTCCGCTGGCGCCGCGCCTTGCACGAGGTGGTTCGGGCCGAAGGGCCCGAACGCATCGAAGGCGCCTGGTGGAGCGAGAAGGGCGGTCCGGGGCGCGACTATTTCCGCGTCGAGGACAAAGCGGGACTGCGCTTCTGGCTGTTTCGCGCGGGACTCTATCGCGACACGACGCCGTCGCCGCCGTGCTGGTTCGTCCATGGATTGTATGCGTGACATGCCGCGTTACTTCGAATTCGCCGTCGCCTCCAACTTCTCGTTCCTGCGCGGTGCCTCGCATGCCGAGGAGCTGATGCTGCAGGGCGCGCATATCGGGCTCGACGGTCTCGGGCTCTGCGACCGCAATTCGGTCGCGGGCGTGGTGCGCGCGCATCTCATCAAGCGCGAGCAGGAATTGACGCTCGCCTACCACCCCGGGGCGCGGCTCGTCTTCGCCGACGGCACGCCCGACATTCTCGCCTATCCACGCGATCGGGTCGCGTGGGGGCGGCTGTGCCGGCTGCTCACTCGCGGCAATCTGCGCGCGGAGAAAGGCGAATGCATCCTCTATCGCGATGATTTGCTCGAGCACATCGAAGGACTCGAGCTGATTGTGATGGAGGCATCGACATGGGAGTACCGGTCGCCTCCTTTCTTGCGGAAGCGACCTTCCCTCCCCGCCTCGACCAAAGCCGAACCTGCGCGAAGGACCGGCCTTCGGCTGGTCGCAAATGCCGAGCAGAAAATAACCGATCTTCTCGCTCTCCTGCGCGAAGCGGCCAGCGGCCGCCTGCGGCTCGCCGCTACAATGCTCTATCGCGGTAATGATCGCACGCGACTCGCCCGACGCGCTGCAATCGCGCGGCAAGCCGGCGTGCCGCTCATCGGCGTCAACGACGTGTTCTATCATCATCCCGACCGGCGCGAACTGCAGGACGTGCTCACCTGCATTCGCGAGCACCTGACGATCGACACGGCGGGACGTCGTCTTGCCGCCAATGCCGAGCGTTATCTCAAGCCGCCCGCCGAGATGGCGCGTCTTTTCCGCGATGCGCCGGAAGCGATCGAAGAAACAGCGGCGCTCGAGGCGGCGCTGACCTTCTCGCTGGATGAGCTGCGTTATGAATATCCCGAAGAAATGCGCGCAGGTTTTGCAACGCCGCAGGACGCGCTCGTCCATCTGGCCTGGAAGGGCGCGACCGCCCGTTATCCCGACGGCATTCCGGACGGTGTCCGCCAATCGCTCGATCATGAATTGGCGCTGATCGCCAAGCTCAACTACGCACCTTATTTTCTGACCGTTCATCACATCGTCGAGTATGCGCGAAGTCAAAACATCCTGTGTCAAGGCCGCGGCTCGGCGGCCAACTCGGCGGTCTGCTACTGCTTACGTATCACCGACGTCGACCCGCGCGATGGCCGCCTTCTGTTCGAACGTTTCATCTCCTCGGATCGCGGTGAGCCGCCCGACATCGATGTCGATTTCGAGCACGAGCGGCGCGAGGAGGTGATCCAGCACATTTACGCGCACTACGGCCGCGACCATACCGGCATTGCCGCAACCGTCGTCTCCTATCGCGGCCGTTCCGCCATTCGCGAGGTCGGCAAGGTCTTCGGGCTGTCCGAAGATACGATCGGCGCGCTTTCCTCCTCGATCTGGGGCATGGGCGGCGGCGGAGTGCGCACCGCCGAACTCGTACGCGCCGACATCGACGTGAACAGTCCGCGGATGCAGAAAATGCGTGCGCTTGCCGTCGAGATCCAATCCTTCCCGCGTCATCTCTCCCAGCATGTCGGCGGCTTCGTCATCACCCGCAGCCGGCTCGACGAGGTGGTGCCGATCGGCAATGGCGCAATGGAGGATCGCACCTTCGTCGAATGGGACAAGGACGATCTCGATGCGCTCGGCATTCTCAAGGTCGATGTGCTCGGGCTGGGCATGCTCACGTGCCTGCGCAAGGCATTCGAGCTTACCGAGCAACATTATGGCCTTTCGTTCCGTTCATTCCGAGAACATCACGATAACGGGCAGGGATTTTTCACGCTCTCTACGATCCCGAAAGAAGACCCCGCCGTTTATCGCATGTTGCAACGCGCGGACTCGCTCGGCGTGTTTCAGGTGGAAAGCCGCGCGCAAATGTCGATGCTGCCGCGGCTCAAGCCGAAGGAATTCTACGATCTCGTCATCGAAGTCGCGATCGTGCGGCCGGGTCCGATCCAGGGCGACATGGTGCATCCGTATCTGCGCCGCCGGCAGGGAATTGAGCCGGTGTCCTATCCTTCTGAGGAGCTTAAAGCCGTCCTCGGCAAGACGCTCGGCGTTCCTTTGTTTCAGGAACAGGCGATGAAGATCGCCATTGTCGCCGGCGGCTTTACGCCGGGGGAAGCCGACAAGTTGCGCCGCGCGATGGCGACCTTCAAGCGCACCGGCACCATCGGCATGTTCAAGACCAAGTTGATCGAAGGAATGGTGGCGAGAAACTACCCGCGCGAGTTCGCCGAGCGCTGCTTCAGCCAGATCGAGGGATTCGGCGAATACGGCTTCCCGGAAAGTCACGCGGCGAGCTTCGCGCTCCTCGTCTACGCGTCGGCCTGGCTCAAGTGCCGCTATCCGGACGTGTTCGCGGCGGCGCTGCTCAATGCGCAGCCCATGGGCTTCTACGCGCCGGCGCAGATCGTGCGCGACCTGCGCGAGCACGGGGTCGAAGTGCGCCCAGTCGACATCAAT
>DASQXF010000087.1:0-12811 GCA_035639895.1 Xanthobacteraceae bacterium | reverse complement strand
CCGCAGGGAACGCCCGCCTTGTTGAGCAGCTCGATCCATTCCGCGCTCGTGCGCTTGACCGTATATCTCTCGATGTCGGCATTGAGCGCATCGCGGTGCTTCGAGCGGTCCGCCGCGGTCTGATATTCGGCGCGCTGCAGGAGATCGGTCGCGTTGGCGGCCTTGCAGAACCGCGCCCAAATCGTCGATCCGGCCGAGGCGATGTTGATGTGCCCGTCGGCGGTCTTGAACACGCCGGTCGGAATGCTGGTCGGATGATTGTTGCCGGCCTGCTTGGGCACGTGGCCGTCGATCAGCCAGCGCGCGCCCTGAAAGTCGAGCATGAAGATCTGCGCTTCCAGCAGCGAGGTCGCGACGTATTGGCCCTTCTTCGACTTTTCGCGCTCGAGCAGTGCAACAAGGATGCCAAGGGCGCAAAACAGCCCCGCGCACAAATCGGCGACAGGGATGCCGACGCGCACCGGCCCTTGGCCTGGCAGGCCGGTGATCGACATCAGCCCGCCCATGCCCTGCGCGATCTGGTCGAAGCCGGGCCGGACGGCATAGGGGCCCGTCTGCCCGAACCCGGAAATGCTGGCGTAGACCAGTTTCGGATTGACCTTGCGCAGCTGCGGATAATCGATCCCAAGTCGCTGCTTCACGTCGGGGCGAAAATTCTCGACCACGACATCGGCTTTCTTGACCATGCGCTTGAACGCCGCTAGGGCCTCGGGCGCCTTGAGGTTGAGCGTCATGCTGCGCTTATTGCGGTGCAAATTCTGAAAGTCGGAGCCTTCGCGCGGGCCGCCGAGCGGATCGCCGGCGCCAGGCTCGGGCGGTAACTCAATCTTGATAACGTTGGCACCCCAATCCGCGAGTTGACGCACGCAGGTCGGACCGGCGCGGACACGGGTCAAGTCGAGAACGGTGAAGCGTTCGAGCGCGCGTGAGGCCTTGGGAAATGGCATGTTTTTCGCGGAAGCTATCTTGTGCTGCATTTCTCTTGGCCCGGCGGGGCGCCGGGACGGCCGACATTCCCCGATCTGCCGCCCCTTGTCCACCGAGGAGGGCATTTGAGCCAACCGGGCGCGATCCGCTATGGTGCGCCTCGAGCGGGGGCGCCCTGCAGCATCGACAGGTTGGACCCTGCATGACCTCCTCACTGACAACCGTCCCGTTCCTGACCAAGCTCGGCCGGGCGCTATTGGCGTTGCTCATCGCGACTGCAGCGACGGTGGCGAGCGCGCAGGAGCGTCCGCGCCGGCCGCCGCAACAGCAAAGCGAACAACAGGCGAGCGCAGCGCGGCAGGGCGAACGCGACGGCGTGCTGCGGCTCTTGCCGGCGGATTCCGTGACCGAGCATTCCGTCGCCATTCCCGGGGGCACGCTCACCTACACCGCCACGGCGGGAACGTTCTCGCTGTTCGATCAATCGGGCGAGCGCTCGGCCGCGGTCTATTACACCGCCTATGTCGTCAAGAATGCCGACGCGGTGAACCGTCCCGTCACTTTTGCTTTCAATGGCGGCCCGGGCGCGGCATCGGCCTATTTGAATTTGGGGTTGGTCGGCCCGCGCATTCTCGAGTTTCCCGGCAACGATCCCGCCGCCGCGCGTATGACGGACAATCCCGCGACCTGGCTCGCCTTCACCGATCTGGTCATGATCGATCCCGTCGGCAGCGGTTGGAGTCGGCCGGCCAAAGCCGATGGCGGCAACGCATTCTACGGAGTGCGGCAGGACGCGCAGGCGGTCGCCAAAGTCATCGCCCTCTACCTCGCCAAGAACGGCCGCAGCAATTCGCCGAAATATCTGCTCGGCGAAAGCTACGGCGGCTATCGCGCAGCCAAGGTGGCGCAGCTCTTGCAGCGCGAGCAGGGCATCATGATGTCCGGCGTCATCATGGTGTCCCCCGTCATCGAGGGCAGCCTGACCTTCCGCGCCAGTCGCTCCGCGCTCAGTGCCGCCTTGCAACTGCCGTCGCTCGCGGCGGCCGAGCTCGAGCGCAAAGGCGCCTTCAGCAAGGAGGCGCAGGCAGAGGCCGAGCGCTTCGCGCTGACCGACTATCTTACGACGCTCGCCGGCCCGGCGCCGCAGGGCGATGCCGCAAACACCTTTTATGGCCGCGTCGCAAAGATCACCGGACTCCCCGAGGATATCGTCGCCCGCGCGCGCGGGTTCATCCGCGACGCCTATGTCAAGCATCTGCGCTCCGCCGAGGGCAAGATCGTCAGCCACTACGACGTGACGTTCGCGGTGCCCGACCCGTTCCCGGAACAGGAGAGCGCGCGCGGCGGCGATCCCGTGCTCGATAGTCTCACCCGCGCCTATGGCGCGGCTTATGTGGCGTATGCGCGTGACGAGCTCGGCTTCAAGACCGAGATGAGCTATATCCTGCTCGCCTCCGACATCGCCGGCAAATGGGACTGGGGCGAAGGCGCCGGGCGCGGCTCAGCCAGCGCCAGCGACGATCTGCGGGAATTGCTCGCGTTCATTCCCTCGTTTCGCCTGCTCGTCGCGCACGGCTACGCCGACATGGTGACGCCGTATGCGGTGAGCCGCTACGTGCTCGATCATCTGCCGCCGATGAGCGATCCCTCGCGCGCGCAGCTTCTGCTCTATCGCGGCGGACACATGTTCTACACCGATGCGGACTCGCGCAGGACCTTCAGCGCGGACGCGAAGGCATTCTATCAATCCACGCAATGATCTGACGCGCGCCGTGTTCAGCGGCCGTGCATTCTCTTTCCACTCGCCTGTCCCGTGGCCGCATCACGAGGAGCAGTGGTCGAGCGTATAAGGCTTGGCGACGCTTTGTCGGTTTTCTTCGTGACCGAGGACTTCGCAACGGCAGAGCTCGGGCATGCAGCCGCGGCTGCCACGAACATCACAGCCGTGGTCAGTACGAGTGATTTGCGCATGGCCTTCTCCGCCGATCACCAATAGATGCTCGCATTATAGGGCTATCGCGAACCCTCATACTGCAAAACATCGAAGCCGACGTGCCGGTCGATCATGTAGATCAAGCCGCGGTCGTCGAGCGCGACGTCGTTGCTCTGCGGCGCGGGTCGGTCCGCCACGGGCTCGGGAATGAAATAGCCGAGCTCGCGCGGCCGCAGCGGATCGGCGACGTCGATGATCCGCAATCCGCCGCCGAACCAGACGGCATGCACGACCGTCCCCGTTACGCGTTCGCAGAACTGATGCGCGCCGAAGCGGGCGCCGCGCGTGCGGCCGAACGGCGAGTCGAGCTCGCTCACCTGAAACTGCGCAAGCGGCTTGATGGCGGCGAGATCGCTGACGTCGAAGGTCAACAGGCAGGCATGCGCGCGCCCGCGCCGCGCCTCTTCCTCGCCCGCGCTCAGCGCCTGATCCTCCTCGTCGATGGCAACGGCGATCCGCCGGCCCGCGATGCGCCCCGGCAGCGGCAATACCGTGTGCGTCGGCTCCGGAAACAGCGGGTGGTAATTATAGTTGCCGGCGCTCTTCGGCCGCGCCAGATCGGAGATGTCGACGACCCAGAACCCTCCGTGCCAGCAGCTGGCCCACATTTCCTCCCCGAAGCGCAGCGCATGGTGCAAGCGATGCCGCCGGCCCGACCAGGTCGGCGCCTCGCCGCCCGCGACATGCTGCCCGGGCATCCACCAGCGTGAGACTTCCTGCGGCCTTACCGGGTCGCGCAGGTCATAGATGACGAGGATGTTGCCGACGTATCCTGGCATCTCCGTCGAAATGTAGGCGTGGCGCTCGTCCATGTCGAAGCGGTGCACGCCGATGCCGCCGGTTTTCTGGTAGCAGACGAGCTTCGGCTGCGCGGGATTGGCGACGTCGTAGATTTTGAAGCCGCCGTTGTGATAGCCGCGCCGCTCGAAATCTTCGAGCGTTGCCAGGTCGTCCTCGCTCACGGCCATCTTGGCGGCGATTTCCTTGCGCGTGGGCTCGCGCCCGAGCGCTTGGGCGAGCGCGCGGCGCGCGGCCGGCAGCTCCTCGGCGCGGCGGCCCATCTTGCTCATGTTGCGCTCGTGGTTGACGACCATGATGTCACCCGCGACGCGAACCTTGTGGCTGTGCGACTCGTGATCGTCGAGCGTGATGGTGGCGACCAGACGCGGATTGCGCGGATCGGCGATATCGATGATCGAGGTGCCGAGATGATCCGGATTGGGAATGTGTCCGACAAAGGCATGGGAGCCGCTGACCGTCACCTGCCCGCCGCCGGCGAGATCGAGATGACCCAGCCGGCGGACGTTGCGGGCGAGGCGAGCGCGCGGACGGTCGATGGTGTTCATGCGGGATCCCTTGACGTGCGCCAACTCATGTCGTCACCCGCGGGCTTGACCCGCGGGTCCATCACTCTTCGCAAGAAGCCAGAATGCTTTTTTCGCAAGGCGATGGATTGCCGGGTCAAGCCCGGCAATGACTCGGAAAGAGCTTTGTGCATTCGCCATGCCTCAATCGAGCTTCGCCCCCGAAGCCTTGATGATCGCGGTCCATTTGGGAATTTCGGACTTGATGTAAGCGGCGAACTCCCCGGGCGAGCCGCCCATGATATCGACGCCGAGATCGCTAAGCGACGTCTTGACCCCTGGATCAGCGAGCGCGGCGAGGAGCGCGCGATTGAGCGTCGCGATTATCTCCCTCGGCGTCTGCGCCGGCGCAACCAGCCCATGCCAGGTGGTCGCGTCAAAATTCTTGATGCCAAGCTCGTCGATCGTCGCAATCTCCGGCAGGACTGCGGTGCGCTTGAGGCTGGCCACTGCAAGCGCACGCACCTTCCCATCCCTGATGTGGGGGACCACGGACGAGGCGGTGGCGAACATCATCTGCACGTGGCCGGCGATCACGTCCTGCAGCGCGGGCGCCGCGCCCTTGTAGGGCACGTGCACGATGTCGACCTTGGCTTCCGCCTTGAACAGCTCGCCGGCAAGATGCGCCGCCAGTCCGTGGCCGGAGGAGGCGAAATTGAGCTTGCCCGGATTGGCCTTGGCGAACGCGATCAGCTCGGCCATGGATCGTGCCGGCACGGCCGGATTCACCACCAGGATATTTGCCTGGGATCCGATCAGTCCGATCGGGGCGAAATCCGCTTCCGGATCGAAATTGATCTTCTTGTAGAGCGCAGCATTGGTGGCAAGGATGGCGTTATTACCGGCGAGCAGCGTGTAGCCGTCAGGCGCGGCGTGGGCGACGACCTCGGCCGCGACGTTGCCGCCGGCGCCCGGCCGATTGTCGATCATGAACGGCTGGCCGACGATTTGCTCGAGCTTGCGGCCGAGAATGCGCGCGAGCACGTCGCTCGCCCCGCCCGGCGGGAAGGCCACGACGAGGGTCACGGGCCGCGTCGGATAATCCGCCGCAGCCGCCGGCATCGCCAGCAAAGTCAGGGCGATCAACAAGCTACGCATTGCGCGCGGCATCGCTCTTCCCACCCGCTACACGAACTGCACCGCGATGCCGCCGAGCGAACCGAAATCGGCGTGCAGCGTGTCGCCCTTCTGCGCGAGGACGACGCGCGTAAACGAGCCCGCCAGCACGAGATGTCCCGCCTCGAGCGCAACGCCGTGGGTTGCGAGCTTGTTGGCGAGCCAAGCCACCCCGAGCGCGGGGTGGCCGAGCACGCCGGCGGCGACGCCGGTCTCCTCGATCTCCGAATTTTTGTACATGATGCCGCCGACCCAGCGCAGGTCGACGTCGAGCGGCTTGACCGGCCGGCCGCCGACGACAATGCCGGCGGCCGCTCCGTTATCCGCCACGGTATCGAAAATTTTGCGCGGGTCCTGGAGGCGTGCATCGACAATCTCGATCGCGGGAACGACGTATTCGGTGGCGCGCAGGACCTCGGCAAGCCCCGCGCCAGGTCCCTTGAGCGGCGTGCCCAGGATGAACGCTAGCTCGATCTCGACCCGCGGCCGGCAATAGTTCTCGTGTGGGATTTTGGCGCCGTCCGCGATCATCATGTAATCGAACAGGTGACCGTAATCCGGCTCGTCGATCTGGGAGGAGCGCTGCATCGCCTTCGAGGTCAGGCCGACCTTGTGGCCGATCAGCTTCGCCCCGGCTGCGACCTTGCGCTTGGCGACTTCCGTGGAGATGGCATAGGAGTCTTCGATGGCGATGTCGGGCCAGGTCTTGGAGAGCTGGACCGCCTGCTTGCGCTCCTTTTCCGCGCTCATGAGAATGTCGGCGGCTTTCTTGCGGTCGGCGTCGGACAGCATGCTTCCTCCCCATCTGCTCACAGTCAGTCTAGCGCGGATTCCAATCGAGTTGCGGCAATCCTTCGGTGGTCATTTCGCCGGTCGGCTCAAGCCGACCGGACGCGCGGCAAAACGACCATAATCACGCACCGCGTTGTGTCCCGTAGGCAGCGCTGAGCTTCGCCGCGACCGCGCCGCGATCGATCTTGCCGGCGCCGTTGAGCGGCAGCGCGGCGACCATGTCGATAAAGCGGGGATGCGAATAGGCCGGTCCCTGGGCCAGGCAAAAGGCCTTGAGGTCCTCAGCCGTCACCCTCGAACCCGCGCGCGCGATGACCATGGCAGCCGGCACCAGGCCCTTCACCGGGTGCGGCACCGGCGCGACCACCGCATTGACCACTTCGGGGTGGCCGAACAGCAGGTTCTCCACCTCCTTGGGATAGATGTTCTCGCCCCCGCAACTGAACATGTCGTCGACGCGGCTGCGGAAGTAAAAGAACCCATCCTTGTCCTTACAGAAGATGTCGCCGGTGTGCAGCCATCCGTCGGTGAGCTTGGCGCGCGTGATCTCCGGCTCGTTGTAATAGCCGCGGCACACGTACGGGCAGCGGATCAGCAGCTCGCCTTCTTCGGCGTCGTTGCCGTCGGCATCGATCAGCCTGAGCTCGATCTCGGGCGCGGCGACGCCGGGGCTGCCGCGCGGGACCGCACGGCCGTCGATCGGCGGACGCAGCGGGCTGCCGCCTTCGGTCAATCCATAGCTTTCCGAGACCTTGACGTGGGGAAGCGCGCGTTCGACCGCGTCCATCAGCTCGGGCGTCACCACCGCAGACCCGATCGTGAGCCCGCGCAGCGCGCTGAGGTCGAGCGTGCGCAGATAGTCGCGGTGCTCGAGAAACATCGTGAACACCGCGGCCACGCCACGCGAATAGGTGCATTTATACTTGGCCAAGGCATCGAGGTAGGCACGCGGCTCGTAGGCCGGCATCAACACGAACGAGCCGCCGGCATAAAGCATCGGCTTCACCGTCCCGCGCAGGGCGTTCTTGTGGAACAGCGGCAGCGCAACAAGGCCGCGATCGCTCTCCGCCGCCGGCCAGTAGCGCTGATTGTAAGCGACATACCAGAGCATGCCGTGATGCGTCATGATTGCGCCCTTGGGGCGGCCGGTCGACCCCGACGTATAGGGTTGGAACGCTTGCGCATCGTCCGCGATTCCAGGCGGATCGACAGGGGCGGCAGGTTTGGCCATTTCGTCCTCGAAGGACAGAAACCCCTCCGCGCGCTCATCAAGGATGAGACGCAGCGGCGAACGCTCTGCGATCGCGAGCGCATCGCGATGGCTCGAGGGGTCGACGACCGCGAGCGTGCAGGCCGCTTCCGCAACGATCTGCTCGAGCGTGGATGCGGCAAGCCGAATATTGAGCGGCAGGGGAATCGCCCCGGCGCGCATCGAGCCGAAGAAGAACTCGATGAATTCCGTGCGGTTTCCGATCACCATGGCGACGCGCTCGCCCGGCGCCACGCCGAGCCGAGCCAGCATGCCCGCGACGCGATCCATCCGTTCATCGAGCTGCCGATAGGTCGCGGGCCGCTCCTTGCCGCCGAACAGGTCGATGATCGCGACCTTGTCCGGTAGGCGCGCCACGGACTGGTCGAAGAAGAAACCGAGATTGCGCCGACGATTGACGTTGTCCTTGGTCATCGGGATCGGGCGCAGCGGCGTTTCATGCTCTCGGCCGTGCTGCAACATCGGGTGTCCTTCTTAGCGCGCGGACGGGCGGCTCGCCACGGGGGCAGACCGCAAACATTGCCTCGGTCCGGGACTTCGCCGGCTTGACCGGGCTGAATTCGCTCTGGTGATCGGTTGCAGAATCTCCTCTATGCTGGCTCTGTCCGCTGACTGATCCTCGCCAGCTCGATATCCTGCCACGTGCTCGGGCTCGCGGACCGGAGGCAGCGGCTGCGGCAAGCAATGCCCGGGACAAGGGAGGGGAACTCCAATGACTCCGTTTTCGCGTCGTAGCCTTGCAATGCTTGTGGCTGCCTCGGCGTTGGCCTTGCTCGGGACAAGCGCGGCGGTTGCGCAGCAAAGGCCGAAGATCACCGTATCGAGCCTGACCCTGCCGGTCTTCAATCCGCTCGTGTGGAACATCATGAAGGCGCGGGGGCTCGACGCCAAGCACGGCTTCGAGCTCGACGCCAAACCATATCCCTCGATCTCGGCGTTCTATGCAGCCTTCTCCACCGGCGAGACCGAGGTGGTGATCGGCGGGCCGACCATCTTGCAGAAGCTCTACCAGGAAGGCGTTCCGCTGCGGATCTTCGGCACCGGCTTTACCCTTTCCGATCTCATTGTCTTTGCCAAAGATCCCAAAATCAAATCGCTCGCCGATCTCAAGGGCAAACAACTTGCCGCCGACATGGGCGGGTCGCAATTCCAGGTGATCAAGATTTACACCAATGCCAAAGGCATCGAACTCGGCAAGGATATCACCGTGGTCAATGCCAACTTCGCGGTTGCGCGGGCGCAACTCGAAGCCGACCGCGTCGATGCCGCGCTGGTGATCGAGCCGCTGGCCAGCATCACGCTGCGGCAGAATCCGGGCTGGACGATCATCTTCAACGGCGCGCAGGGCTGGAGAGAGATCACCGGGCAGGACGGCTGGGAAATCGTGCCCGCCGTCCGCGCCGAGACGATCGCGCGCGTGCCGCAAGCTCCCAAGATGCTGCTCGCGGCGCTGCAGGACGTGGCGGACGTTCTTCACAAGGAAACCGACGCCGCCGACAAGATCGCCGTCGAGACCACCAAGCTGCCGCCGGGCATTCTCAAGGCCGCGGTGGAGAGCGGGCGGCTGCAAATGATCGTGCAGCCGGCGTGGGAAGCAGCCACGCGCCAGTCGATCACCGACATGATGCAGCGCGCCGTCAAGGCCGGCTTCTATCAGGCCATGCCGGACAACAAGATCATCTATGCACCCTGAGGAATATCGAGAGGCGGGCCTCAACGCGAAGTTCTCGCGACAGGCCGTCCTCTCGCTTCTGATCTTTGCGGCCGCGTGGGAAGCGCTGTCATATCTTGCGCCGACGCTGGGAATTCCCCCGTTCGCGATTCCGAGCTTTGCGCGCATTGGGCAGAGCCTGCTGACGATTACGCCGATCGACGTGTTCGTCACCCTGGCGCGCGTCATCGGCGCATTGATACTCTCGTTCGTGCTCGGGGTCGTTCTCGCGACAATGATGTATCAGTCGCACCGTCTGGAAAGCTATCTGCACCCGATGATCCGCCTGTTCATGGCGGTTCCGGTTATTTCCTGGATCCTGTTCGCAGTGCTGTGGTTTCGCGGCGTCGAATTCCGCATCGCCTTCGTGCTGATCGCGGTCTGCGGACCGGTGTTCCTGATCGACGCGCTCGACGCCATGCGCAACGTGCCGCGTGAATTGCGTCGCATGGTGCGCTCGTTTCGGCCGACCACGTTGCAGTACTTCGCCAAGCTGATGTTTCCCGCGATCGTGCCGAACCTCATCACCAGCTGGAAGATAAACTTGAGCCTTGCGATCCGCGTCGTCACCATCGCGGAACTGGTCGGCGCCGTCACCGGGATCGGCCATCAGCTGGCAGTGGCGCAGGAGCTATTCTCGGTGGCCGATGTGTTCGCCTGGACGCTAGTGCTGGTTGCCCTGCTGTTCCTGTTGGAAGCCGTGGTCGCGCGGGTGGAACAGCGCGTGCTGCGATGGCGGGCATGATCGCCCCGCCGCCGATCGACGTGCGGCAGCTGCGCAAGGTGTTCCGGCAAACCGCGTCCGGCCAGCCGGTGGTGGCTATCGACCGGCTCGATCTGGACATCGCGCCACGCGAGGTGGTGGCGATCGTCGGCCAGACCGGCTGCGGGAAATCGACCTTCTTCGACCTCATGATCGGGCTCGAGCAGCCCACCGCCGGTTCGATCCGCATCGGCGGCAAGACGCCTTACGGCGACTTCGATTACTTCCGCGGGCGGATCGCGACGGTGTTCCAGCAGGATCGGCTGCTGCCGTGGCGCTCCGCGCTCGATAACGTGAAACTGCCGCTCGAACTGATCCGGCTGCCCGATGACGAGCAGCACAAACGCTCCCTGTTCTGGCTCGAGCGCCTCGGCCTTGGAAACTTCGCCCATGCTTATCCGCACGAGCTATCGGGCGGCATGCGCCAGCGCGTTGCGATCGCACGCGCGTTCGTGGTGCAGCCGAACATTCTGCTTGCCGACGAGGCGTTCGGTCATCTCGACGAGGTCACGGCAGCCGAATTGCGCGAGACGTTTCTGGCGCTCGCGCGCGAATGCGGCAGCACCGCCATCCTGATCACGCATCAGCTCGAAGAGGCGATCGGTGTCGGCGACCGGATCGTCGTGTTCGGCAAATCGGCGAGACTGCTCGCCGACATCGATGTCGCGCGTTGGGATAAGCGCGACTTTGCAATGCTGCGCGAGGCGATCCAGGCAACATTGCAAAGCAACGAGCAGGATTTGCGCCTGATCCGCGCCTGAGCGCATGCCATCATGGCTCGGGCGCTCGACTGTGACGAAAAAGTCACACGTGTTCCAGATCTCGAGTCGCAATCGCATTTTCGCATTGGCAGCGCGAGCAAATCAGGTAACCTTCTCCTCGCCTAATCATGGGCGTTTCCTCCTTCACTAAAGCCCCGCTCGTCGGGGCTTTTTTTTGCGCGTGCGGGAGCGCGCGCGTTGCCGCACTCTCCCGCTGCGGGTGAAATGCACGAAGATCCGCGGTCAAATAGACGAGGCCTGCGGCCAGCGCGCGAGCGCCGCCGTACCCTCCGGGGTGAGACCGTAGGTCCCGCGCTCGACGCGGAAAAACCAGCCATAGACGTTGCGCAGCAGAATCTTGGGCGCGTCGGGGATGGCGGCTTTGATGTCGGAGGTGCGCCGCGGGCCGGCGGACAGCGAAGCCGCGCAGGCGAGCGCCTGCTGGCGATAGGCGGTCATGATCGGCGCCTTGCAGCTTCCGCCGGCGACGGGATCCCCGAGCCGCCGCCGGTGCTCGTCGAGCAGGCGCGAGCGACGCCTCCCATCGCGGCGGGGCCGCCATGGCCGCGGCTCGACCAGCGGCTCCACGCGGCCGCTCGCCGAGACGCCGAGAAGCCCGAAACCCAACAGCCGGCAGAGCTTGCGCACCCGCGGATCGCGCTCGCGGCCGCGGCGGCCCGAGCTGCGCACGGCAAGCCAGACCTCATCGCAGGCGGCGCTCCGATCGATGCCTTGCAGCACAAGCTCGAGGTTGAAGCCGAGCTTCAACTCGCCGACGACCACGAGGGGCGGCTCCTCGCCGCGAATAGCGACGAGATCGCAGCCGCAGATTTCGCCTTTGACGTCGAAGCCCAGCGTCTCGAGGAAACGCTTCACCGGGATGTAGAGCGACGTTTCCCGCCGCGGCGGCTTTTCTCGTTGCGGTCGCTGATACAGCATAACTGCTTAAGGACGCCCAGGCTTGCCCCGCAGCCCGATTCGCGTCTTGCCCGCAACCTTGTCGCCGACCCAGTAAGTGCTGCGTTAACGCGGCCGCGAGCGGCGAGACGGCGTTCACATAGGCTTCCGCGCCGGCGGGGGTCAGGCGCGGGCGCGCGGCAGGGGGAACGACGTTCCCGTTGTGATTCTGCTTCGTTCCCGGATCGATTCCGAAATGTGCCGCGAATGTCATGCTAAGCGGCACGCGCCGCTTCCGGCACACCCTGGCAAGGGGGGCGCACGAGTTTGATATTAAAGTGGAAAGACTGCTTTCCTTCCCGTCTCGAATCATATTTTCTTAGCCGAGAGCGCATTTCGCGGCTCTGAGGAGGGCATTCCATGGCGGGCAAAGCGATGAACATGAGCGGTAAGGGCGGACGTCCGGTCACGCTCAAGCACTTGGCGGCACGGCTGGCGGCTGATCACGAACTCAGCAAGCGCGCGGGCGAGGCGATTCTCGGCGACCTCGTGACGCTGATCACCAAGCACCTCAAGAAGGGCGAACGGATCAAGATTTCGGGCTTCGGGATCCTGCAGGTCAGAACGCGCGCGGCTCGCATGGGGCGAAACCCGGCGACCGGCGAAGCCATCAAGATCAAGGCCAGCAAGAAGGTCGCGTTCCGCCCGGCCAAGAACTTGAAGATGGCGATCTAGTCGACCTAGCGCAGCGACCGCATACACCTGCCCCGTCGGCTCGCGCCGGCGGGGCGTGTATTTGGCGAGCCGACATCAACCTCTCTGGGTTCGATCACTCTCACATCAAGACCCGGACTCTCTGACTCGTCATGCCCGCGCTTGTCGCGGGCATCCACGTCTTACAGATCATGCAAATCAAAGACGTGGATGGCCGGGACGAGCCCGGCCATGACGCTGTGGATGTGTCGTAGCCAATGATCGTTGCTACTAGCGCGTGATGAGTTTAGATAGGGTCGCCCGCTCCTCTCCGTCATGCCCCGCGAAAGCGAGGCATCCAGTAATCACGAGAGTGTTGTGGTTACTGGATCGCCCGCTTTCGCACCTGTGAAGAAATCGTGCCGCCGGCGCGGTGTTGCCTCTCGTGCCCTCTCCCCTTGCGGGAGAGGGCACAAGGGTGTGCCCACGATCTCGAATGGGTGAGGGGTTTGCGCGAAGACCCC
>DASQXF010000086.1:0-6661 GCA_035639895.1 Xanthobacteraceae bacterium | reverse complement strand
CGCGATCCGCTCGCGTTCGGCCGCGAGCGCCGGATCGTCGGCGAGCTGACGCTCGACCTCCAGCGCGTTGGCAGGATCGAGCTCGCCGTCGAGATAGGCGTGAACGAGCAACCGCGGATCGGTGGTCGAAGGTGTCATGCCCCGCCTTTTGCCTCGTCCGTTGCGATGCGCTCGATCAGCCGGCGCCGGGCGCGCGCAAGGCGCGACATTACCGTCCCGATCGGTACCTTGGTCACTTCGGCGATCTCCTTATAGTCCAAACCCTGCACGTCGCGCAGAACCAGCGTTTCTCGAAACGGCACCGGCAGCTCCGCGATTGCGCGTTCGAGCCGCTGTGCGTCGGCTTTGGCGATCAGCGCCGCCTCCGGCGTCTGCGCGTCCTGGGCAAACGCGGCGGCGGCGCTCGCCTGCTGCTGCTCGACGGCCTCGAGATCGTCGACCACGAGCAGCGACGCCGACCGATTCTTGCCCAACCACGTATAGGCCGCGTGGCGCACGATGGTCAGCAGCCAGGCGCGCGCGTTGGTCCCGGCAAAGCCGCCGATGCCGCGAAGCGCGCGCAGGCACGCCTCCTGGACCACGTCCTCCGCGTCGGCCTGATCGCCGGTGAGCCAGCGCGCGAGCGCGTAGGCGTCGCCGAGATACGGCAGCACCACAGTGGAAAAGCGCGCCCGATCGTCGTCGCTGCTCAGGCTTTCCACCCTCCATGCGCACCGCTGCGATCATAACGGTGAAGATCGGGCATGCGCCGACTTTATTCCCGCGATTTGGATGTTTTGGCCGGCTCGTCCGGCCACCCGAGCGTGGCCGCAGCGTTTATGCCGCCGTTCGCTCGCCAGCGCCGATGTCGGCGTCGAGGAAGCCGCCCGACTGGCGGTGCCACAACGCGGCGTAATGGCCGCCGTGCCGCAACAGCTCCTCATGCGAGCCCTGCTCGACGATGCGGCCACGCTCGAGCACGATCAGGCGGTCCATCCGGGCGATGGTGGAGAGCCGGTGCGCGATGGCGATGACGGTCTTGCCCGCCATGAGCGCGCCCAGGCTCGACTGAATTGCGGCCTCGACCTCGCTATCGAGCGCCGACGTGGCCTCGTCGAGCACCAGGATGGGCGCGTTCTTGAGGATCACGCGGGCGATGGCGATACGCTGGCGCTGGCCCCCCGACAGCTTCACGCCGCGTTCGCCGACCTGCGCCGCATAACCTCGCCGCTGCTTCCAGTCCTCGAGCTCGCGAATGAACTCGTCGGCGTGGGCGAGCTTCGCCGCCATGACGACCTCGGCGTCGGTTGCTTGCGGTCGGCCGTAGCGGATGTTGTCGTGGATCGAGCGATGCAGCAGCGAGGTATCCTGCGTGACGACGGAGATTTGCGCGCGCAGGCTTTCCTGCGTGACCGCGGCGATGTCTTGGCCGTCGATCAGGATGCGACCGCCTTCGAGGTCGAAGAAGCGCAGCAGCAAGTTGACCAGCGTCGATTTGCCGGCGCCGGAACGGCCGATCAGGCCGATCTTTTCGCCTGGCCGCACGGTTAGGCTCAGCCCCTCGATCACGCCGCTCTCGCGTCCGTAGCCAAAGCACACGTTCTCGAAACCGATCTCGCCGCGCGTTACCTTCAGCGTCGCGGCATCGGGCCGGTCGGTGAGCGTGATAGGCCGGGCGATGGTCATCATGCCCTCCTGGATCACGCCGACATTCTCGAAGATCGAGGTAATCTGCCAGGCGACCCAGCCGGCGATATTCACGATTTGCCAGGTGAGCGGCAGCGCCATCGCCACCGTCCCGACTTCGATATTGCCCTTGGTCCATAAGATCAGCGCCAGCGCGCCGGTGCCCGTGACCATCGTCGCGTTGAGCGAGGATAAGCAAAAGCCGAACAGGGTGTTGAGGCGCAGCGAGCGGTAGAAGAGCCGCGTGTGGTGATCGATGGCGTCGCGCACATAGCCGTCCTCCTCGCGCGCGCGGGCAAACAGCTTCACCGTTAGGATGTTGGTGTAGCTGTCGACGATGCGCCCGGTCAGGAGGGAACGTCCTTCCGACACCTCCTTGGAGCGGTCGCGCATGCGCGGGACGAGCACGCGCAGCAGCAGGAGGTAGCCGACGAACCACAGGGCGACCGGCAGCGCCAATATCGGATCGGCGGATGCCAGCAGAATGAGCGCGCTCGTGCCGTAGACCAGGATGTACCAGACGCTGGTCAGCAGCGCGACCAACGTCTCGCGGATCGCGGGGCCTGTCTGCATCACCCGGGTGGCGATGCGGCCGGCGAAGTCGTTCTGAAAGAATGCCCAGGACTGGCGCACCACGTACCAGTGGTTCTGCCACCTGATGCGATTGGATACGTTCGCCGAGATCGCCTGATTCGCGATCAGGTTCTGTGTCGTCAGCGCGAGCGGGCGCGCGAGCAGCAGCACCAGCGTCATTGCCAGGAGATGCGGCCAGAATTTTGCGAACAGCTCGTCCGGCGGGCTCGCCGTCATCAACGTGACGATGCGCCCCATGAATACGGGAATGGTCGAATCGAGCAGCGCGACCACCAAGCCGGCCGCGAACAAAGCCGCGAACAAGCCCTTCGCCTGGCAGGCGAAATGCCAGAAGAACGCGACGAAGCCGGGCGGCGGCGCCGCCTGCTCCGGTGGGTCGGTGGGCTTCAACAGCCGCTCGAACAGCGAGAACATGGCACAGACTCAAGTGGCGAGCGCGCGCCGACGCCGTGGCGCCTGACGGGCCCTCGTTGCGATGATCGGATGCGGGCGGGTAGAGAAGCTTCGTGTCGGGACTATGACATCGCCGCTTGTTCGGAGTCATACCCCGCGATGTAACGATCGCGTTATGCGGGGAGAGGATCAGGCAATCATCGCCACTTTGGCAGCGCTGGCACCGCAGGGTGGGCAACGGCGCGCGGCTCCGCTTGATCCGTGGGGCAAAATCGCAGGCGCGCCGGCTCTACGCGGCGCTGGTCCCACAAGCGATTTTGCCGACACTGCGCCGATGCGCCTCCTGCGCGACCATGCGCGAGCATGACAGAATCATCCTCACTTTGCCGGTGCGAGGCGCAGAATGCGACCCGAGCTATTGTCGGTGGCGAGCCAGAGCGCACCGTCCGGCCCCTGGCGCACATCGCGGATGCGTTCGCGCAACGGCTGCAACAGGCGCTCCTCCTTCACCACTTTGTCGCCGTCAATCTCGAGCCGCACCAGTAGCTGGCTAACCAGCGCGCCGAGGAACAGGTTGCCGCGCCACGCAGGGAATAAATCGCCGGTGTAGAAGGTCATGCCCGAGGGGGCGATCGAAGGCACCCAATACTTCAGCGGCTGCTCCATGCCGGGTTTGTGCGTGCTTTCGTGAATCTTGGCGCCGCTGTAGTCGATGCCGTAGCCGATCACCGGCCAGCCGTAATTCTTGCCCTTCTCGACGATGTTGACCTCGTCGCCGCCGCGTGGCCCGTGCTCGTGCTCCCACAGCTTCCCTGTCGCAGGGTCGAGGACGAGGCCCTGGATATTGCGATGACCGTAGCTCCAGATCTCCGGTTTGGCGCCAGCCCTGCCGACGAAAGGATTATCCGGCGGTACCGAACCATCGGGACGGATGCGGATGATCTTGCCGAGGTCGTTGCCGAGATTCTGCGCCTGGTCGCGGGTAGTGAAATGATCGCCCGTGGTGAGAAAGAGATTGTCATCCGCCGTCTGCACGATGCGGCAGCCGAAATGATTGCCGCTGGAGAGCGGACCTGCCTGGCGGAAGATGACCTCGAGCGCATCGAGGCGTGGCGCGCCTTCATCGAGGAGCCGAGCGCGGGCGAGCGCCGTGCGCCCGCGGCCGTCCACCGGCTCGGCGTAACAGAAATAAACGGTGTGATTCTGCGCGAAGCCGCGGTCGAGCACGACATCGTGCAGGCCTCCCTGGCCCGAGGCGAAGACTTTCGGTACGCCGCCAAGCGGGGGAGAGAGCGTGCCGTCCTTAGCGATGAGACGCATGTGTCCAGGGCGCTCGGTGACCAGAATGCGACCGTCGGGCAGAAACGCGAGCGCCCAGGGGCGATCCAGTCCTCTCGCCATGGTCTGCACCGCGAGGTCGCCGGCGGAAGAATGGAAAACTTGCGCGTCGGCGGGCACGCAGCCGCCGCCGATCAGCGCACCGGCCCACACGATCAGTGACCACTTCATGCCGTTTCTCCCTGCGCCGATCGGGCCGGCGGCCATCTGTCGCGCGGCAACGGACAACGATGCGTTCGTCGCGGTGTTCCGGCAAGCTTGCGGCCGTTCACATGGGTGTGACAGCCATTCTTAACTTTCCGGGCAGCGCGCCTCGTGTCATCGTCTGCAGCAAAGCCGGCAGGCGAAGAGGCGAGGACATCCATGAAGAGAATTGCTATTGCCGCGGTGCTTGCCGTCGGCGTCGCGGCTGGCGTCCATGCGCAAGGCTATCCGTCGCATCCCATCACCATCATCGTGCCGTTTCCCGCAGGCGGTCCGACGGATACGCTCGCACGGATCTTGAGCGAGCGCATGAGGGTCTCGCTCGGTCAGCCTGTGATTATCGAGACCGTGACCGGGGCCGGGGCGAGCATCGGGGTTGCCCGCGCCGCGCAAGCGGCCCCCGATGGCTACACACTCAGCATCGGGAACTGGACAAGCCACGTCGGGGCCGGCGCGATGTATCCAGCGGCGCACGACGCGGTGCTGGAATTGCAGCCGGTATCACGCATCAGCGCCACTCCGTTGATGATCATCGGCAAGAATGCGTTGCCGCCGCAGAACGCGCGAGACCTGATCACGTGGCTCAAGGCGAACCCGGGTCAGGCGTCGGCCGCAACCGTGGGGGCCGGCAGCGGGGCGCATATCTGCTTGCTTTATTTCCAGCAGAAGACCGGCACCAGTTTCCAGCTCGTGCCATACCGCGGCGGCGCGCCGGTGATGCAGGACCTGGTGGCGGGACAGATCGATTTCTTTTGCGCCGAGGCTTCGCAAACGCTCTCATTCCTGCGCAGCGGCGCGATCAGGCCCTTCGCCGTGATGTCGAAAGCGCGCTGGCCTTCCGCGCCCGATGTGCCGACCATGGACGAGGTGGGCGTTTCCGGGATGTATATTTCATTCTGGAACGGACTGTGGGTCCCCAAAGGCACGCCTAAGGAAATCGTCGCCAAGCTCAATAGCGCGGTCGTGGATGCGCTCGCCGACCCGACCGTACGACAGCGGCTCACCGAACTTGGCCATGTCATTGCGACCCGCGACGAGCAGACACCGGAGGCGCTTGCCGCCTTTCACAAGGCGGAGATCGAGACTTGGTGGCCGATCATCAAGGCGGCGAACATCAAGCCGCAATGAGCGCGACAAATAGCACTGCCGCGCGTCGATGACGCGCGGCAGCACTTCCCCAACCGGCCCCGAAAGGATGATTAGTGGCGTCGCAGACTGGCGGTGATCCCGCCGGCAGGAGCGAGCAGGAGTCCCAGCGCAATCGCGAACGGGATGCCCTCGCCCTTACTCACGGCGCCGACCATCTCGGCGCGCGCCATCCCGATCGAGACCGCGGTGACGGCGACGGCGGTCGATAAGACGAGCGCAGCCGTGATGATCAATTCGACGAGAGCGATGGGGCGCTGCCCCGCCGAGCCTTGGCGGGTCTCGCGCTCTATTGCGCGGCGCCGGGCTGGGATTTTGGGCATGTCAGTCTCCTCGAATCAGTCGAGCAATTTGTGCGGCCGATGCCGGCGTCGGTTCGGCCGGAGTTAGGCAAAGAATTTAGGGAACGAGGGCAAATTTGTGTTTTAGGTTAACGAACCGTTAACGCCAGCAATTTCGCCGTGTATTGCTGGGAAAGCCGCTAAATTAAGGTCGTCATTGCCGGGCTTGACCCGGCAATGCATCCATCTTTGCAAAGACCTTCTTGCGAAGAAGATGGATGCGCGGGTCAAGCCCGCGCATGACCCACTGGTTAACCTTAGCGCTCATGCGCTTTCGCTGGGGCGACGGAGAGCGCGACGGGCCTTGGCTCGCGCCAACGACGGCGCTTGGGCCTCACTCCGCCGGCACCACGTTCGCCGGCTGCCAATCCATTGGCACATGGCCCGGTTGGGCTTTTACCCGCTCGAGCCAGCCGCGGATCTCGGGAAAGCTGGTGAGGTCGTAGTCGCATGCGTGCGCGAGATGGGTATAGGCGTAAAGCGCGATATCGGCGACGCTGTAGCGATCGGCAACGAAGTAGCGATGGTGCTTGAGGTGATGCTCCATCACGGCAAGCGAGCGGTAGCCTTCCTCGATCCAGTCCTCGAGCGCGTGCTGCTGCAGCTCGCGGCCGCCCTTGACCAGCGTCAGCCAGAAGTAGGCGGCGCCGATGTTGGGCTCGATACTGTGCTGTTCGAAGAACATCCATTGCAGCGCTTCGGCGCGATCGACCCGGTGCTCAGGCCGCAGCGGGGTTCGGCTCACCAGGTGCCACAGGATGGCGTTGGATTCGGCGAGGTAGCGGCCGGGCGCAGCTTCGAGCAGCGGCACCTGGCCGTGCGGATTCTTGGCGAGGAATTCCGGCGTGCGGCTCTCACCTTTGAGGATGTCGATCTCGACCAAGCGGTAAGGAGTGCCGAGTTGGGCGAGCGCAAGGCGCACCTTGTAACTGTTGCCC
Source organism: Xanthobacteraceae bacterium (assembly GCA_035639895.1). Lineage (GTDB taxonomy): Bacteria > Pseudomonadota > Alphaproteobacteria > Rhizobiales > Xanthobacteraceae > VAZQ01. Next base: position 42 of record DASQXF010000086.1, on the reverse strand, counting down.
GATCGCTGCATCGAATAGAGCGTATACATCGCCTTCCCTGTA
>DASQXF010000085.1:0-6494 GCA_035639895.1 Xanthobacteraceae bacterium | reverse complement strand
AGCGCCAACAGGTGCTGCTCGGGCGGAACGCCAAGCCCCATCGGCGTCTGCGCCGTCGTTTCGGGGACCTTGATGGTCGTGCGCTCGTCCAGCTCACACCTCCCGCGTCTCGAAATCGATGCGCGGATCAACCCACGTATACGTGAGATCCGAGAGGAGGTTCACCACGAGCCCGACCAACGACATGATGTAAAGCGTGGCGAAAACCACCGCGTAATCGCGATTGAGCACGCTCTCGAAGCCGAGCAGGCCGATGCCGTCGAGGGAAAAGATGGTCTCGATCAGCAGCGAGCCGGCAAAGAAGGCGTGCACGAAGGCGCCGGGGAAGCCCGCGATCACGATCAGCATGGCGTTGCGGAACACGTGCCCGTAGAGCACCTGCCGCTCGGCGCAGCCCTTGGCGCGGGCGGTGAGCACGTATTGCTTGCGAATCTCGTCGAGGAACGAGTTCTTAGTGAGCAAAGTCATGGTGGCGAAGGCTGAGAGCCCCATCGCCGTGATGGGCAGCACGAGATGCCAGAAATAGTCGAGGATCTTGCCTCCGAGCGAGAGTTGCGACCAGTAATCGGAGGTCAGACCGCGGAGGGGGAAAATGTTGAAGAACGAGCCGCCGGCGAACAGAATGATGAGCACGATCGCGAACAGGAATCCGGGTATCGCATAGCCGATGATGATCACGCCCGAGGTCCATACGTCGAACTGCGAGCCGTCCTTGACGGCCTTGCGGACGCCGAGCGGGATGGAGATGAGATAGGTCAAGAGCGTGAGCCAGATTCCCAGCGAAATCGAGACCGGCAGCTTCTCCTTGATGAGCTGCAGCACGCTGGTGTCGCGGAAATAGCTCTTGCCGAAATCAAAGCGCAGATAGTTCCACAACATGATGAAGAAGCGCTCGTAGGCCGGTTTGTCGAAGCCGAACTGCTTCTCCAGGCTCTTGATGAATTCGGGATCGAGTCCCTGCGCGCCGCGGTATTTGGAGGTGACCCCGTCCATGCCGGCGTTACCGCCGGGCTGGCCGCGCGCGCCGAGATCGCCGGCCGTGGAGCCGGAGATGCGCGAGGTCGCGCCGGTGTCGGATCCGGACAGTTGGGCGATGACGCGCTCCACCGGGCCGCCGGGCGCGAACTGCACCACCACGAACGCCACCAGCATGATGCCGAGCAGCGTCGGAACCATGAAGAGGAGGCGCCGGATGATGTAGGCGGTCATGTCGTGTTCGCCTGCGCGCTAGCGCGATTCCATTTTTGCGGCCGCACGATGACGCCGCGATGTCGGCGGTGCTCCCTCCTTGGAGCCAGCCCCATGGTATATGAACCGGCGCGGCAGCGCGATCCGGTAATATCCGTTCGCATTCTGCGCTCGGGCCGCCCAAGTCGGCCTCAAGCCGACTGGCGCGGAGCCTCCGGACCTGGATGGGAACAAGCCGGAGCGTGCGCGCCGATTGAAGCCGCGCCGCACGCGATCCGAATCCGCGCTATCCGCGCTCGAGCTTTGCCGCCTTGTCTTTATCGTACCACCAGGTTTCGGGGGCGCCGCGCGCGTAGCGCGGTTTTGTCGCGGGGCGGCTGAAGACCTCCCAATACGCGAGCCAGTGCGAGGCCTTGTACCAGTGCGGCACCCAGTAGCGGCCCGAGCGGATCACCCGGTCGAGCGCGCGACAGGCGTGCGTGAGGCTTGCGCGATCGTTGGCCGCAATGATCTTTTCGATGAGCGCATCGAGGACCGGATCCGACATGCCGGCGAGGTTCTGCGAGCCGCGCATCGCGGCCGCCTGGGATGAAAAGAAATTGCGCAGGGAGTCGCCGGGGGTGCTCGAGAACCCGAAGCGCTGCACCGTGAGGTCAAAGTCGAAGTCGTCGACGCGCTTTCGGTATTGCACGGGATCGACGATGCGCAAGTTCGCCTCGATGCCGAGCGTTCCGAGATTTTTGATGAACGGCATGTGATGCGGCTGGAACGACGGCTCATCGAGCAGGAACTCGACGCTGATCGGCTCGCCCTGCGGGGTGACCCGCTTGCCGTCCTTGACGGCGAATCCCGCCTGATCCAGCAGGCGTGTGGCGTGGCGCAGCATGGTGCGGTCCTGCCCCGAGCCGTCGGAGACCGGCGGCACGAACGGCTCGCCGAACACCTCATCGGGTACTTTGCCGCGGAACGGCTCGAGCAGCGCCAATTCCTCGCGCGACGGCTTGCCCCCGGCCATCATGTCGGAGTTCTGGAACACCGAATGGGTGCGCTTGTAGCTGTCGTACATCAGCGTCTTGTTGGTCCATTCGAAATCGAAGGCATAGATGAAGGCTTCCCGCAGCCGCCTGTCCTTGAACTTTTCCCGCCGCGTGTTGAAGAACCAGCCCTGCGCGCCCGACGGCGTATCGTCGGGAATGACGTCGCGCTTGACGCGGCCGTCGCGAATCGCCGGAAAGTCGTAGCGCGTCGCCCAGATGCGCGAGGTGAATTCCTCGCGAAACAGATAAGTCTTGCTGGTGAAGCCTTCGAAGGCGACGTCGCGATCGCGGTAGAACTCGTAGCGCACCACGTCGAAATTGTTGAGCCCGCGCCCGACCGGCAGATCGGCGCCCCACCAGTTCTTCACCCGGTCGTACTCGATGAAGCGGCCGGTCTCGAAACGCCCCACCTGGTAGGGTCCGCTGCCGAGCGGTGGCTCGAGCGTGGTCTCTTCGAAGGCATGTTTGGAGTAATAGGCGCGCGAGAGAATCGGCAGCGAGGCCGCGAACAGCGGAACGTCGCGCGCGCGGTGCGGCGCAAAGCGAAGCAGCACGGTCGCGTCGTCGGTCGCCTCCGCACCCGCCAAGTCGCGCAGCAATTGCTGGGCGATCGGATGGCCCTTCTCTTTGAGCGTTGTCAGCGAAAAAGCGACGTCGTGGGCGGTGAGCGGGCTGCCGTCATTGAAGGTGATGCCGGGGCGCATCAGAAAACGATAGGTCAGCCCATCCGCGGATATCCGCACCGCGCGCGCGGCCAGCCCGTAGAGCGCATCCGGCTCGTCGAAGGCGCGCGACATCAGGCTCGCGAAGGTGAGCTCCATGCCCTGTGCGCCGTCGCCCTTGAGAATGAAGATGTTCAGCGAATTGAAGGTGAGAAAGTTCTGATTGAAAACTCGGTTGGAGCCGACTTGAGAGAACACGCCGCCCTTCGGCGCGCTCACGTTGACATAATCGTAATGCTTGAAGTTGGCCGGATATTTGAGATCGCCGAAGGCCGACATCCCGTGCCGCTCGGGACCTTCGCTTGCCAGCGCCGCAGGAGCGATGGTGGCGGCGAGTGCACCGGCGCCAAGTGCGAGCGTGCTGCGCCGCGTCACATTTTGGATATCCCTCATTGTCGCGTTCCCGTCCTAGAGGCTTTTTCGGCGTCCCACCACCACAGCGTGGGGAAGGCAGAGGCGCCGTATTGAGGCAGCGGATCGTGCCGGTTGAAACGGTTCCAGCGCGCGGTGCGGATCTTATCCAAAGTAAACTGGGGCACCACGTAGTAGTTCCACAGCAGCACTCGGTCGAGCGCCCGGGTGGCGGCGACGAGCTCGACCCGGTCCTTGGCGAAGATGATGCGCTCGATCAGGGCATCGACCGCCGGATTCTTGATGCCGACATAGTTGCGCGAGCCCGGCGTGTCGGCGGCCTGCGAGCTCCAGTAGTCGCGCTGCTCGTTCCCGGGAGAGAGCGATTCCGGCCAGGAGGCGACGATCATGTCGTAGTCCCAGTTGCGCAGCCGGTTCTCGTATTGCGGATCGTCGACCGTGCGCACGTTCACGGTGATGCCGAGGCGCTCGAGCGAAGGCTTGTAGAACAGGATGATGCGCTCGATGGTCGGTTCGTCGGTGAGGAGCTCGACGCTCAGGGGTTCGCCGGTCTTGGCGTTGACCAGTTTCTGGTTGCGGACTTCGTAGCCGGCCTCCTTCAACAGCCGCATGCCTTCGCGCAGATTGGCGCGCACATTCTCCGCGCTGCCGCCGACCGGATTGGTGTATTCCTTGGTGAACAGTTCCGGCGGTACCTTATCCCTGACGGTTTCGAGAATTTCCAATTCCTGGCCCTGCGGCAGGCCCGACGAGGCGAGTTCGGTCCCTTCGAAGTAACTATTGATGCGCGTGTATTGGCCGAAGAAGATCTGCTTGTTCATCTCCTCAAAGTCATAGGCGAAATTGAACGCGCGGCGCAACCGCGGGTCCTTGAATTTGTCGCGCCGCGTGTTGAACGCAAACGCCTGCATGATCCCCCGCATGCGCTGCGGAAATTCCTCGAGCACCACGCGCTTTTCCTTGACCGCCGGGAAGTCGTAGGCGGTCGCCCAGTTCTTGGCGACGTTTTCCGTGCGCCAGTCGAGGTGGTCGGCCTTAAACGCCTCGATCGCCACCGTCGCGTCGCGGAAATATTCGAACCGCAGCTCGTCGAAATTGTCGCGGCCGACGTTGACGTTGAGATCCTTGGCCCAATAGTCCTTCACTCGCTCGTAGGCGACGGTGCGGCCGGGGACGAAGTCCTTGATGCGATAGGCGCCGTTGCCGAGCGGCGGCTCCAGCGTGGTCGCGCCGATGTCGCGTTTGCGGCCCGAAGCGTCGGTTCCCTCCCACCAATGTTTCGGCAGCACGTTGAGCTGACCCAGGATCAACGGCATCTCGCGATTGCCCGGCGAGTCGAAGATGAAGGTAACCTCGCGCTCCCCGGTCTGCTCGATTTTCGCGACGTGCCGGTAATAGGCCGCCATCCCCGGGCTGTGCTTCTTGAAGGCCTCCATGGAGAAAATAACGTCGTCGACCGTGATCGGCTTGCCGTCGTGATGACGCGCGGCGGCGCGCAAACGGAACGTCGCGGAGCGAAAGTCGCTCGGATGGCTCACCGCCTCGGCGATGTGCCCATATTCGGTCGACACTTCGTCAAGCGCGGATGCCAGCAAAGTATCGGAGATCATGCCCGCGCCGGCCGCGATCGAGCCCTTGAGCCCCGCGACGACCTCGTTGAAGTTGTCGAACGTGCCGAGCGCCATCATGCGCACGCTCCCGCCCTTCGGCGCATTCGGATTGACGTAATCGAAATGCTTGAACCCCGCCGGATATTTCAGCTCGCCGAACAAAGACAGGCCGTGGCGCCATTCGAGGTTGCGTTCGCTGTCGCGCTCCTGCGCATGCGCGCTTCCCGCGAGCAGCGGCAGTCCAAATCGGCCGAGGATGGGAGACAGAGCTGCAAGAACGCCGGCGCGAACGACGAGACGACGGGTCAGGCGCACGGAGACCTCCGGGGCGAGAACACGCATCGGCCGCATCATGTCCGATCCTGCAGGAGTCGGAAACGAGAGAGCTGCGGGCCGAGCATCACTTCACCATCACCTTATAAGTAGGCCGTGAGAGCGCCCGCGCCATGGAGAGGACCCGCCCAAGGGGGTTCATTACCAAAACTTAAACCGAAGGAGGCGACCCGTTCATGACGAAGTTTTAAAGCGAGCGCGCCTTGGCGACATTGACGTACCTCAAACGGATGCCGTTGCTGCGCTTTACTGCGGCTTCGCGCCACCTCCGGCCTCAGCAGCCTTGGGAAGCGGCGCCGGGTTGTCCGAGAGCGAGTTGAGATAGGCGAGGATGTCGGCGCGCTCGCCGCCGCGCTGAACGCCGGCAAACGTCATGTTGGTGCCGGGAATATAGCCGCGGGGATTGTTGATGAACTGGCTCAGGTCGTCGATCGTCCAAGTCCCGCCCTTGGCCTTGAGCGCACCGGAATAGTTGAAGCCCGCCTCCGATCCCTTAGCCCGGCCGACCACGCCCCACAGATTGGGGCCGACCAGATTTCGCCCGCCCTTGTTGAAGGTGTGGCAGGCTTGGCATTTCTTGGCCGCGTTTTCGCCGCGGCCGACATCGGCGTTGGCGAGGAGCTGCTCGATCGGCTGCTGTTTTTCCTGCTCCGCCGGTTTGCCGGCCGGCCCTTGCTCGGGCACCGCGATTTCGTAGCCGGGCTTGGCGGGCTTTGCCGGCGTGAAGATGGCGCCGGCGGCGATGTTGATCGAGAGCACCCCCAGCAGCGTGCCCAGGACCGCCCCGAGAATCTTGTTCACTTCAAAGGAGTCCATCGCCTGAACTTGTGCGCAGCGGGGAAGCGGCGGAAGCCGCGGATGCGGCGGCGCACAAATAGCCGGTTTGCCTCGGCTCTGGCAACCCGTATAAGCGAGCGACTTCCGCTCGTCCCGGCGAAAGCGGAGACCTCGAGCCGCAACCGCCGCCACTGGATTGCCGCTTGAGTTACCCGCGAAGCGGGCTCGGGATGAACGGGGCCCGGGCGCGTGATCGCGTCCTATTTTGCCGCGCGGAGCCGGCCGAGACGGAGCAATGGCCGACGTTCTTATTCTTATCCCGGCGCGCATGGCTTCGACCAGGCTTCCCGGCAAGCCGCTCCTCGACATTGCGGGCGAGCCCATGATCCTGCACGTCATGCGCCGCGCGCAGGCGGCGCGGCTCGGGGAAGTGGTGGTGGCGACCGATTCGGAGG
>DASQXF010000084.1:0-3551 GCA_035639895.1 Xanthobacteraceae bacterium | reverse complement strand
GCTACAGCTACGGTTACGCGCCAGCCTATTATGGCTATGCCTATGCGCCGCGGCCCTATTACCGCTGCTGGCGCTATGGCCGTCGCGTGTGCTGAACGGCTGCGCCCGTTGGCGCGGATCTGCAGCCTGACCCGGCGTTCTCTTTGCCGAGAGCGCCGGCCTTTTTTTGGCTGCAAACGGTTCTCGCGCCGTCTTAAGCCTGACCAAATTCCGACAAATTAACCCGCATGATCCGCAGCGACTGAATTGCGGGGATCGCTCAGTCGGGGAACTTCAAAACACCTTGGAAGTGCGCTCGGCGATCGCCGACGCTTAATGCTCGGCAGGCGCCGATGCTCATAGGGGAGATGCTGATGAAGAAGACGCTTGTTGCCTTCGCTGCGGCTGCGACAATCGCAACTGCGATCGCCGCCACGCCGACGCCGGCCGATGCTCGCTGCTGGGGGTGCGGAGTCGCCGCCGGCGCGGTCGGAGGGTTCGTTGCAGGCGCCATCGTCGGCAACGCGATCGCGAATGCCGCGCCGGCGCCGGCCTATGCGGCACCTCCGCCGGCCTACGTTGCTGCGCCCCCGCCCGGCTATGTTGTCTATTCGGCGTATGGAGCGCCGCTCCCGGGACCGCGCTGCTATTGGACACGTCAGCCCGTCTACGACATGTACGGCAACGTCGTCGGATGGCGCGGGCGTCCGATCGCCGTGTGTTCATAAACACTAGGCACGAGGCTTCACGATCAAAACCCGGCGGGCGCTGAACTCGCCGGGTTTTTCATTCGCCGAAGCGCGGGGCGTGCAGGCTTAGTTCTTCGCCGCCTTTTTCTGCATGTCGTCGAGCACGGCCGCGGTCGGCCAGCAGTCGACCTTGATCCGATTCGCTTTCTGATAGGCGCCGACTGCCGCACGCGTGAGCATGCCGGCCTTGCCGTCGATCTTGTCCTTGTAGAGGCCGAGCTTGGTGAGCGTGCGCTGCATCGACTCGACCTGCGCGGTTCGCAGCTGCGTGTTCTTGCTCCACGGCGTTTCAAAGGGGCGCGGATCGCTGATCCGGTCGCTCAAATGCCCCACGAACAGCACGTAGAGATCCGAGAAATTGTACTCCTTGATGACATAGTAATTCTTGAGCGTCAGAAACGCCGGCCCGTAGATGCCTTCCGGCAGGAGCAATGATGCTGGTTGGTTGAGTTCTGCCGCCGCCGGCTTGCGGCCATGGGCGAGCGTGAATCCCTGGCCGAGCCATTCGCCGAGTGGACGCGTGACCTCGGGGACGCCGATGGTGCAGTCCACACTCTGCGGCGCGCGCACCTCATAGGCCCAACGCATCCCGCGCTGCCAGCCTTTGCCGACAAGTTGCTGCGCGGCAGAGGCGAGCGCATCCGGTACCGACCTCCAGATATCCTTCTTACCGTCGCCATCGAAGTCGACGCCATATTTATAGAATTCGGTCGGGAGGAACTGAGTGAGGCCCATGGCGCCGCCCCAGGAGCTGCGCATATCAGCGAGCTTGATGTGGCCCTCCTCCAGCATCTTGAGCGCATAGAGGAGCTCCTGCGTAAACATATCCTTGCGCCGTCCGTAGTAGCCCTGGGTGGCGAGCACGGTGACGGCGTTCTTCGGCAGCTTATAGCCGCCGAAAGCGGTCTCGCGCCCCCAGATCGCAAGCAGAACGTTGCCCGGCACGCCGAACTGCTGCTCGATGGCGGCGAGCGTGCGGGCGTGCTCGGTCGCGAGTTTTTTCGCCTGCTCGGCAAGGCGCGCGATGGTCGACTCTTTGACGTAGTCGGCCGGCGTCTGCACGAATTCGGCCTGCCCACGTGGCGGCACGCCCTCCCGGCCCGGAAGATCGAGGTCGGGCAGCGTCAGATCCGGCTCGAGCCCCTGCGTTGCCGCATCGAAGGTCCTGCGCGAGATGCCAAGCGCTTGCGCCTGCGGCCACAGATCCTCGAGCCATTTTTGAAATGCCGGATCAGCTGCACGCGCAGGCATCGCGGCAGCTGCCGCAAGCCACGTCCCCACCAGGATAGATGCGATTTTACCAACTCGACCCATTTTACCCGCTTTCTCTTTCGACGTGCCGCAACAAGTTGTCACCCGTTGCCCGGATCCGCTGCAACGATTCGAAGCGGCCGGGCGTTAATAAGAGGGTGGAAAAGTGCCCAAGTTATGGAGTTGCCGATGCTTCAGGTGCCACTGGAGATCGCCTTTCACAATATCGAAAGTTCGGAATGGGCGGAGCAGGAAATCCGCGCCCACGTCGCGGAGCTGGAGAAGCTATACGATCGCCTGGTGTCCTGCCGCGTCCGGATCGATCAGCGGGCCAAGGACCTTACCGGCACTATCCCGCCGGTCGTGCACATCGAGCTCGGCATTCCCGGCCGCAGCGACCTGGTCGTCAGCCACGAGCCCGAGCATCTGTTGCGGAAATACCGGCATCCGGACTTGCACAAGGCCATCAACGAGGCGTTCCGGATTGCCGAACGGCAGTTGCTCGACCTCAAGGAGCAGCGCGATGGCCGCACCAAGGCCGGCGATCACGACACCGAGAACCAGTCGCTGGGGCAGGTCGCCGAGATCACGCCTGAGCAGGATTTCGGATTCCTGCTGACGAAAGAAGGCGGCCTGCTCTACTTTCACCGCAACTCGCTGCTGTCCGGAAACTTCGACGATCTCAAAGTTGGAGAACACGTCCATTATAACGAGGACGTGGGCGACACGGGTCCGATCGCGACCAAGGTACGCGTAAAAAGCAAAAACTTGGCGGCGGAGTAGGCGGCCTCCGCGTGCTCCTCGCGGCGTGAGCCTGCAATTGTCTTCGCGCGCCGGCTAGCGTATCGCCACGATGAACAGGCGGGGAAACCGCAGCAGCACGCGACCATCGTGCCGCGGCGGATAGGCCTGCGTGATCCGCGCGGTGTACTCGGCGAGAAAGCCGCCGCGCATGGCATCGTCGAGCGGGGCGAGAAATGGTCGCAAACCCGAGCCGCGGAACCATTCGACGATCGCGTCCGGACCCGCCATCACGTGATTGTAAACCGTGTGCCAGATGTCGAGCTGCACACAAAGCGGACTGAGCAAGTCATAGTAAGCTGCCGGTGTCGGCAGATCGTCGCGCGCCGCCGCCGTCAAGGCGAGTTCTTCGGCCCACGGCCCGCCTGCCGCCACCTCGCGCATGAGCGCAAGCGCCGGCTCTTCCGTGTTGTCGGGCATCTGCACAGCCAAGACGGCGCCCACAGGCAGCGCAGCGAGCAGTCGCCGCAATATCGTGGGATGGTCCGGGACCCATTGAAACACCGCGTTCGCAAACAACAAATCGGTGCGCTCCGGCGGACTCCAATCGACGAGATCCGCCTGAGCAAACTCGCAATTGGGAATGCGCGCGCGCGCCTGGCGAAGCATGTCGGGCGAGGAATCCAGCCCGATCACTTGCGCCTGCGGATAGCGTTCGACCAGAAGCTCGGTGGAATTGCCAGGTCCACAGCCGAGGTCGATGACGCGTCGCGCAGACTTGAGCGGCACCTGAGCCAGAAGGTCGCGCGGCGGACGCGTGCGCTCGTCCTC
>DASQXF010000083.1:0-2802 GCA_035639895.1 Xanthobacteraceae bacterium | reverse complement strand
TCGAAGCTCGCCGCGCGCTTGCCGCGCACGTAGAGCCCGCGGCAATCGCCTTCGGGCGTGACGAACACGCGATAGTCGCCGCGTTTGATGACGCTCGCAAAGTTTGCGTCGAGCTTGACTACGGCGCGCCCGCGCTTGAGCTTCGCCGTACCGAAATCCTCGAACCAGAGCTCCGGACTCTCCATTGCAATAAGCCCCTCGGGGTCGGCTTCGATGCCGGAAAATCCCAGCACGCCAACATTCGGGGCATACCCGACGGTACCGAAGGCCTTGACCGGAACGTTGTCATCATTTGCGTCGGTCAGAAAGCTGAATAGGCCTGAGCCCTCCACCCTAAAACTGTCGTCACTGATGCTCACTGTCGCCTCCTACGAAACTGCCACGCGGCATGATCACGCACGTGAGCATGGAGTAGGTTGGCCAACATTCCGCCGAGACGCAACGAACCGATCTGCTTCACTCGCTCATAACAACGTCACCAGGTGGGATATCAGCGGCTCGTCTGCCGGTGGCATCGGGTACTCCCGCAACCGGTTTGGGCGCACCCACGCCAACGTCTGGCCCTCCAGCGCCGTTACCGTTCCTTGCCAACGCCGACAGACATAGAGCGGCATCAGCAGATGAAAATCCGGATAGCTGTGGCTGGCGAAGGTGAGCGGCGCGAGGCATGCCTCGTCGACGATGATCCCCAGTTCCTCCTTGAGCTCGCGTATCAAAGTGTTCTCCGGCCGCTCGCCGGCCTCGACCTTGCCGCCGGGGAATTCCCATAAGCCGGCCATGGGGCGGCCCGCCGGCCGCTGCGCGATCAAGACGCGCGCGTCCGCATCCACAAGCGCGCACGCGGCGACGAGGACGAGTTTCACAGTCACGAGTTAGACCTTCGCGCGCTGACCACGTCAGGAGCGGTAATCGCCGTTGATAGCGACGTACTCTTTGGTGAGGTCGCAGGTCAGCACCCGATCGCGGCCGCGACCGAGCCCAAGCGCGACTTTGACGGTAATCTCCGGCTTCTTCATTGCCGCGGAGACCGCCGCCTCGTCATAGGCCGGATCGCGCTCACCCCGATGGGCGACACGGATGCCGCCGAACCAGATCGAGAGCCGATCGCGGTCGGCGGGTTCGCCGGCCTTGCCGACTGCCATCACCACGCGGCCCCAATTGGCGTCCTCTCCGGCAATGGCGGTCTTGACCAGCGGAGAATTGGCGATCGACAGCGCGATTTTTCGCGCCGACGGCTTGGATACCGCGCCCTCGACGATGATTTCGACCAGCTTGCGCGCACCTTCGCCGTCGCGGGCCACTTGCTCGGCGAGGTTGGCGAGCACGGCATCGAACGCCTTGCGGAAGGCCGGCAAGCGCGGATCCGAGACGTTTGCAATCCGCGGCGCGCCGCGTGTGGCGGCCGTACCGGTCGCGAACGCCAGCAGCGTGTCCGAGGTCGAGGTATCTCCGTCGATCGTCACCGCGTTGAAACTGTCGGCGACGCCCTGCGTGAGCAGGCGTTGCAGCACGCGCGCCGAGATCGGCGCGTCGGTGAAGACGAAGGACAGCATGGTGGCCATGTCCGGTGCGATCATGCCGGCGCCCTTGGCAATGCCGCAAATGGTGACCGGTACCGCGCCGATCCGCGCGATGGCGGCGGCGCCCTTGGGAAACGTGTCGGTCGTCATGATGGCCTTCGCCGCCTCCTGCCAGGCGCCGGGTGCCGCGCTCGCGACCAGTCGATCCATGACGGCCTCAAATTTCGTCGCGTCGAGCGGCTCCCCGATCACGCCGGTGGACGCCAGAAACACCTGCGCGGGCTTGCAGCCCGCGGCTCTAGCGGCGATGTCGGCGGTCAGTTTGGTCGCCGTGCGGCCGGACGTGCCGGTAAAGGCATTGGCATTGCCCGAATTGACGAGGAGTGCGCTCGCCACGCCGGCCTTGAGATGCGCGCGGCACCAATCGACCGGGGCAGAGGGACATTTCGAGCGCGTGAAAACGCCGGCGACGGTCGTGCCCTGATCGAACAGCGCCAGCAGCACGTCGGTGCGCCCGGGATAGCGGATGCCGGCAGCTGCCGTCCCCAGCTTGACGCCGGCGACCGGCGGCATCTGGGGAAATTGCGCGGGAGCAAGCGGCGAGATGGCCATAGCATGTTCTCGTGGCCGGACCGGCTAGCCTAATCGACGGAACGAATCGATCGAGGGGTTCGTGTGATCGCCGCTGCAGCACCTGGAGCCGCAGCGACCGCGCTGGAATATAGACCCCGCTCGGGCGCAAATGGCAGGCGGCAATTAGCAAAGAGCGCGACGGTCAGTTCTTCTTCTGCTCGGCTGACTTGTCGAGGCGCTCCACCTTGGCGTTCTGTCGCAGCTTGGCGATGAAATCGGTTTGCGCCTTGCGCGCCAAATAGGCCTCGATCTGATCCTTCACCCTCTCGAATTCCGGCGGCTGCTTGGTGCGCTTGTCCTCGAGCTTGATGACGTGCCAGCCGAATTGCGTCTTCACCGGGTTGGAGAGCTGTCCCGGATACATCTTGAAGGCGACATCGGCGAATTCAGGCACCATCTGGTCCTTGGTGAAATAGCCGAGATCGCCGCCCTCCGCGGCGCCGGGGTCCTTGGATTTTTCTTTGGCCAGCGTTGCAAAATCGGCCCCCTTCTTGAGCTGCTCGAGAATGGCCTTCGCTTCATCCTCACTTTGGACCAGGATGTGGCGGGCGCGCACCTCCTCCTGGCCGCCCACCGATTTGACGGCGTCGTTGTAGATCTGGTGCATGGCCTCGTCGCTGACAGCGGCCTTGGCTTCTTGCTGCAGCTC
>DASQXF010000082.1:0-2378 GCA_035639895.1 Xanthobacteraceae bacterium | reverse complement strand
ATCAGCTGGTCGTGCACGATCTTCACCACCATTTGGCCGGGGGTCACCGATTTGATGACCTCGACCCCGACGGCGTGGCTCTTCACCTTGTCGATGAAAGCGCGCGCCACGTCGAGCGCCACGTCGGCCTCGAGCAGCGCGCGGCGCACTTCGCGCAGCGCGGCATCGACGTCGGCCTCGGTCAGGGCGCCGCGTCGGGTGAGGCGATCGAGGATGCCGCCGAGCCTTTCGGAGAGCGAATCGAACATCGTTCCAGTTTCTCGGATCAGTCATTGCCGGGCCTGACCCGGCAATCCATCCTCTTCGCGAGAAGATGGATGCCCGGGTCAAGCCCGGGCATGACGCGTCAGAATCTCGCGTTCACGTCGGCACTTACAAACACCTATGGCGCCCGAGGGCGCATCGCGCTGTCGGGCGGTAGCCTCCGGCCTCCTGGACCGGTCGGCCCTTCTCGTATCTGCTCTTGGCGAGAGCGCGCGGAACCTATGGATGGGGGGCTTAAGAGTCAAGGATCGCCCTACCCGGCTCTGCTTTCGTCAAAACGACAGTTCGTTCGGCCAAAACGCATTCCGATGCTCGTCGTCCCGGCCGAGCGCAGCGAGAGCCGGGACCCATGGCCGGCGGTCATGGGTCCCCGCAACGGGTCCCTGCGACGCATAGCGCGTCGAAGACGCGCGTAAACGCGCTTCTGCGTCGCGGGGTGCCCTCGCGGGGACGACCGGATTGAGGGAGATTGGGTTCCTGCCGCCGTTGCGGGCATGTCTGAATTCCGCCTAGGGTACTTGGCCGCCGTTTCACCGCAGCGGAGCGCGTGCATGGATGCGGATTTGCTCACCGCGGAAGATGACCAGATCGAGCTCAAAGGCTCGAGCATCATCGCCGCGATCAAGGCGAGCGGCATCGAGTTCATCCTGTCGGTGCCCGACATCGTCACCAGCGACGGACTGCTGCGGCCGATTGCGCGCGATGCGGCGTTCAAGCTCATCCGCGTCTGCAAGGAGGATGAATGCATCGGCATCGCCTCCGGTCTTTCCTACTGCGACAAGCGCGCACTCACGCTGATCCAGAACACGGGTTTTCTCGACTCCATCAACGCCATCCGCGGCGTCGCGGTCGAGTACAGCCAGCCGATCTGCATGATGATCGGGCTGCTCGCACACGATCCGTCGACGACTCCGCGCAAGTCGCCACGCTAGGGCGTGCGCATCATCGAGCCGATCCTCGAGGCCATGGGCATCCCGCACCACCTGATCAACGAGGAAGCCGACTGCGCGAAAATTCGTCCGGCAATCGAGGACGCCTACGCGACGTCGCACCCGCTCGCGCTGTTGATCGGCCGCAGGCCTTCCGCGTCATGATGCAGCGCGATCAATGCTTCCGCGCGCTTGCGCGGCACGTGAGCGACGAGGTCGTGGTCGCGACCTACAGCTCGGCCGTCGACTGGCTCGAACTGGGCGAGCGCGCGCTCAACTACTTCTCGGTGGGCGCGATGGGGCTCGATTCATCGCACGCGCTCGGATTGGCCCTCGGCCGGCCCGACCGGCGCATCATTTGTCTGCAGGGCGACGGCAGTTTGCTGATGAACCTCGGGTCTCTCGTCACCATCGCCGCGGCGGCGCCGAAGAACCTCGTCCATATCGTCGTGCAGAACGGAACCTACGAGGCGAACGGCTCACACCCGATTCCGAACGCCAAGGTCGAGTTCGCCGCCATGGCGCACGCGGCCGGTTATGCGCATGTGCACGAGTTCTCGGAACTGGCCAATTTCGAGCAGCAGGCCGGCCACGTGCTCAAGCAGGACGGGCCGGTGTTCGCGACGCTCCACGTCGAGCGCTCGAAGCCGCTCACCTACGACTATGCCGACCTCTATGATCCGGCGCGGCGCGCGGCGCTCAAGGCCGCGCTGCAAGCGCGCTAGCCTGGATTGGTAGGATTGGTAGCCCGCATGAGCGAAGCGATATGCGGGGCAGTCGTGGCGTCGCAAGGATCCCGGATGTCGCTCCGCTCATCCGGGCTACAAGCTTTCTTTACCTTCTCAGGAGGACCGAGATGTGGCTAGAGGATCACTTTGGAAGCGGTTCGAGCTTACAGCGCAATGAGCGAGTCCGATTGGCGGCCTCGTTTTGGAACAACATAGGGGCAGGCATGGTGATTGGCGGCTTGGCCGCGGCATTCTTCCTAGACAAGCCGGAAGGCGCTTGGACGAAAATCGGTATTGCGATAGCGGGGCTTGTGCTTGGCTGGCTTTGTTACTCGATCGCCAGCAACATTTTGACTTATCTGCACACAGCGACCGAAGAGCGCCGCTAGCACGCCAAAGATGGTTCAGCCGGGCAACCTCCGGAAGACCGGGACAGATCGCGACGCGCCGTTCGCCA
>DASQXF010000081.1:0-3540 GCA_035639895.1 Xanthobacteraceae bacterium | reverse complement strand
TAATAATGCACTTGGTCGAGGTCGACCTCGAAGCCATGCATCTTGCAGCTCTTGAGCGCGACCGGAATGTCCGGGGCCTGCATGAAGCCGAGCCTAATCTGAATGCGATAAATGCCGTGGCCGAGCGATTCGATGACATGGCGCTCTGCGAACGGGACCCGCGGACGCCGATCGGCAACGAAGGTCAGCAGGATCATCGTCTGCTGCAGCACGCTGTTTTGCTTGACATGGTGCTGCAGTATTGGCGAAGCGCCGTGCACGACCTTGGTCAGCCACACGCCCACACCAGGCGGGCGCGCCACCACTATCTTCTCGACAGTGGCGACGAACTCGTCGAGCGGCATCGACATCTCCTGCAGGCGATGGCGCACGAGGAAGGAGCCCTGGCGCCAGCAGAGCATCAACCACACCATGGCGCCGCCGACGGTGAGGGGAAACCAGCCGCCATCGACGATCTTCAGCGAGTTGGACGCGAGGAAGGTCGCGTCGACTGCGCCGAAAACCACGATGATGAAGATGGCGAGCGCGGGCGGCCACTTCCAGCGGCCGATGACCACCCGATAGAGCAGGATGGTCGTGACCAACATGGTGCCGGACACGGCGATGCCATAGGCGCCTGCCAGATGCTCGGATGTCTTGAACAGCACGACGACCAGCAAGGTGCCGATCATCAACAGCCAATTTGCCGTCGGAACGTAGATCTGACCGGCTTCGTCGCTCGATGTCGGCACGATGCGCATGCGCGGGCAAAGTCCCAGCTGCATCGCCTGCCGCGTAAGAGAAAAGACACCGGAGATGAGCGCCTGGGAGGCGATGATGGTCGCCAGTGCCGCCAAGCCGATCAGCGGAATGACCGCCCAATGCGGGGCCAATTTGTAAAACGGGCTGTCGATGGCTTTGGGATCGGTGAGCACGAGCGCGCCCTGGCCGAAATAGTTGAGCAACAGTGCCGGCAGCACCAAACCGAACCAGGCGCGACGAATGGCGGTGGCACCGACGTGGCCCATGTCGGCGTAAAGCGCCTCCGCCCCAGTCAGCGCCAGGAACACGCCGCCCATCACCGCGAAAGCGATGAGCGGATTCGCCAGCACGAAACGCGCCGCCTCGCCGGGACTGAGCGCTTTGAGAATTTCGGGCGCTGCCCAGATGTTGACGGCGCCGAGCAATCCGATGGCGACGAACCAAGCGACCATGACGGGGCCGAACAGCCGGCCGATGCTCGCCGTTCCCCGGCGCTGTATCATGAACAGCCCGATCAGGATCGCGAGGGTCAGCGGCAGGATGAATTTTTCCAGGTCCGGCGTGACGAGCTTGAGTCCCTCCATCGCAGAAAGCACGGAAATGGCCGGCGTGATGACGCCGTCGCCATAGAGCAGCGCCGTTCCCGCGACGCCGAGCAGGACCAGAATCGGAAGCTTGGGCGCGTGCGCAATCCGTTCGGAGGCCACCAAGGACAGCAGCGCTAGAATCCCGCCTTCGCCGTCGTTGTCGGCGCGCAGAACGAGAACCACATATTTGAGCGATACCATCGCCATCAGCGCCCAAAAGATCAGAGAGACGATCCCCAGGACGTCGCCTGCCGTCGGCTCCGGATTGCCGGTGGCGCTCAGCGTGACGGAAAATGTATAGAGCGGGCTCGTCCCGATATCGCCGAACACGACACCGATTGCGGTGAGCGCGAGGAAAAAAGGGCTACCCTTATGCAATTCGCGGCCGCGGGGCGGGCCGGCATCCGATCGGGTCGCACTTTCGGCATTCACGGTCCTGCCTCCTTGCCCAAGGCGGAAATCTGCCTAGTGCCAAGCGCTTGCAGCCTCACGATGAGTTGAGTGCGGCGGCGCCCTTGCTCTGCCATTGTCTGCATGGAACTTGTGCGGTGACCGGCTGTTCTTCCCGTGTGGTCGTGATTGCGAGCGAGCTTCTTGCCCTGCCCTGCAAACGTCGGGGGCAAAAAGCTCAAGGAGGTCAAGCATTCACGCCCTATTGGAGCGGCCGGGGTTCTGGGGCGATCGTGACAGACCTGCGCCGAGGCGGGGATCGCACCCAGTGGAAAATAGCGTAATCTCCTGGACTTTTGAGGGATTCGGACGAAAGCGCTCGGTATTGTCATGGGCGCGTGGTCCGAATATTGCACGTTTTTTGGTCAAACCGGACGGCCTTGGCGAGACGATCCGAACCAGCAGCCGGCCCGGGTCGTAGATGGCATACATGAATAACAAGGAGCTGACGTCATGGCCGTAGCCAGCGATGGGCTGGAAAAGCTCGAAGACATGATTGTGCGCCAGGCGGAAGCGACCGGTGCCCAGGTCGCCGCGGCGAAGGCTGCGATCGGCAATGTGATCTTCGGGCAGGAGGCGGTGGTCGAGCAGGCGCTCATCACCGTGCTGTGTGGCGGGCACGCGATACTGATCGGTCTTCCCGGCCTCGCCAAGACCAAGCTGGTCGAGACCATGGGCATCGTGCTCGGACTCGACGCCCGCCGCATCCAGTTCACCCCGGATCTCATGCCGTCCGACATCCTGGGCAGCGAAGTGCTGGACGAGAGCCCCGGCGGCAAGCGCAGCTTCCGGTTCATCCCGGGCCCCATCTTCGGGCAGCTGCTGATGGCCGACGAGATCAATCGCGCGAGCCCGCGCACCCAGTCGGCGTTGCTGCAGGCGATGCAGGAGCACCACGTAACGGTTGCCGGCAACCGCCACGACGTTCCACGCCCGTTCCACGTGCTCGCCACGCAAAACCCGATCGAGCAGGAGGGTACGTATCCCCTTCCGGAAGCGCAGCTCGACCGCTTCCTGATGCAGATCGACGTCGACTATCCCGACCACGCGGCCGAGCGCAAAATCGTGTTCGACACCACGGGCACGGAAGAGAGCAAGCCGCAACCGATCATGACCGCCGACGAGCTTTTGGCCGCGCAGCGTCTGGTGCGCCGGTTGCCGGTCGGCGAGTCGGTCGTGGAAGCGATCCTCCACCTCGTGCGCTCTGCGCGCCCGGGCCCGGACAGCGGCGAGCTCGGCAAGTCGATCTCCTGGGGTCCAAGCCCGCGCGCGAGCCAGGCGCTGATGTTGGTCGCGCGCGCCCGCGCACTCATCGACGGACGGCTCTCGCCGTCGACTGATGACGTCATGGCGATGGCCGAGCCGATCCTCAAGCACCGCATGGCGCTCACCTTCGCCGCGCGCGCCGACGGCGAAACCATGCAAGGCGTCATCGGCAGGCTCAAGGCGCGCATCGGATAGTCGCATGGCACCGGTAAGGCAGCGCGCGGACAAGCAGGAGATCAGGGCAACGCAACGCGCGAGCGGCGATGCCCGCTCGCTCGCCGTATCAATGCCGCGGCTGATCCTCGAGGCGCGCCGCATCGCCGCCACCGTGATCCATGGCCTGCACGGCCGAAGGCGCGCCGGCCCGGGGGAAAATTTCTGGCAGTACCGGCGCTTCCTCTCGGGAGAGCCCGCGCGCCGCGTCGACTGGCGACGCTCCGCGCGCGATGAACAGCTCTATGTGCGCGAACAGGAATGGGAGGCCGCGCATACGGTT
>DASQXF010000080.1:0-6862 GCA_035639895.1 Xanthobacteraceae bacterium | reverse complement strand
TTCCAGATCACCAGCCTGTTTCCGAAGCTCACCGTTCTCGACAACGTGCTGTTGGCGATCCAAGGGCTGCGGCCGTCGAAATTCGTGATGTGGCGCTTTCTGTCCTCCTATCACGACGTCTACGACAAGGCTTACGGGCTCCTGGAACGTGCCAAATTTCTGGACCGCAAGGATACCGAGGTGCGCTACCTATCCCACGGCGAGCAGCGGCAGCTCGAGATCGTCCTCGGCCTCGCCAGCGATCCAAGGATTCTGCTCTTGGATGAACCCGCCGCCGGGCTGTCGTCCGGCGAATCCTCGGAGATGATCAGGTTTCTCGCTCAGCTCGACCGCAGCCTCGCGATTCTCCTCATCGAACACGACATGGACGTGGTGTTCGATGTCGCCGAGCACATTTCCGTGCTCCATTTCGGAGAGGTGTTGGAAGCGGGGTCGGCGGAGCAAATCCGCCGCAGCGAAAAGGTGCAGCAAGTCTATCTCGGAACCGGCTGACCCATGGCCATCCTGGAAGTTCAGGACATCCACACGTATTACGGGGACGCTTATGTCCTGCAGGGGCTGTCGTTGCGCCTCGAGGAAGGACAGATTTTGGGATTGCTCGGCCGCAACGGCGTGGGCAAGACCACGCTGGTGAACTCGATCGTCGGCTTCAATCGTCCACGCCGGGGAAGGATATTCTTCAAGGACGTGGACATCACCGCGGTTTCCTCTTTCGAAACGGTGCGCAGCGGCATGGGGCTGGTGCCGCAGGGACGGCGCGTGTTTCCCACGCTCAGCGTCGAGGAAAATCTGATGGTCGCCGAGCGCAGCGTCGATCGCCGCGGCTGGAACTTGGAACGCGTCTATACGCTGTTCCCGCGCCTGCGCGAAAGGCGCAACCAGCGCGCCAAGACGCTCTCGGGCGGTGAGCAGCAGATGCTCGCCATCGGCCGCGGGCTGATGACCAATCCGGACTGCCTGATCATGGACGAGCCATCCGAGGGTCTCGCACCCATCATCATCCAAGGCCTTTGGAAGGCGATCGCACAATTGAAGGAGCAAGGTCATTCCATTCTGCTCGTCGAGCAGAACGCCGCGCTGGCGCTCGAGCTCGTCGACTACGTACACGTGATGAGCAAGGGCCAAGTCGTCTATTCCGCACGTCCGGAAGAGCTGCGGGCCAACGACGAGATCAAATCCAAGTACTTGGGTATCTGATCGCGCTTGTACGGGACGCGTCGCGTCGGAGCGCTCCAATAACCGCATCGAACGTGGCAAATCCTTACAGGAAATTAATCGCTTCGTTCCGCGCTACCGGCGCGAACCGCGGGACAAGCTTGGTGCTGCTATTGTAAGAATGAGATTCTGTCCCATCGGAAACACGACGGACAAAGTCTAAGTTCCGCCCCGGGTAACATCGACTTCGTCCTTAGAGAACAGGCAGAGGGAGAAACGCCATGACCGTCAATCGCCGTACCGTGATCAAGGGAGCGCTCGCCGCCGGTGTCGCGACGCAAGTGCTCAAGGTGCCTGCTGCGCCGGCGCAGGCCGCGCCGCTGCGCGTCGGCTTTCTCACCATCAAGACCGGTCCGCTCGCCTCGGGCGGGCTGCAGATGGAGCAGGGCCTCACCGTCTTCTTCAAAGAACGCAACAACGCGCTCGCCGGCCGGCCGATCGAGCTGCACACCGCCGACACTGCCGGCAATCCCGCACAGGCGCGCACCAAGACGCAGGAGCTGGTCGAGCGCCTCAATGTCGCGGTGCTGATCGGTCCGCTCGCTGCCTTCGAGGCCTTGGCGATCGACGACTATGTCCGCTCTTCGCGCACACCCATCCTCTCCGTCGCCGGCGCCGAGGACATGACCCAGCGCAAGCCCAACCCCTGGTTCGTGCGGCCGAGCTCCACCTCGGCGCAGCCGAGCCATCCGCTCGGCGAGTACGCCGCCAAGGATCTCAAGTACAAGCGCGTCGCGGTCATCGCCGACGATTTCGCCTTCGGCCACGAAAACGTGGCCGGCTTCCAGCGCGTGTTCGAGGACAACGGCGGCAAGGTCGTGCAGAAGCTGTGGACGCCGCTCAACGCGCCGGACTACGGCACCTACATCTCGCAGCTCAAGCCCAACCTCGACGCGGTTTATACCGGGCATGCCGGCTCGAACGGCTTCAAGTTCATCCGCCAGCTGCGCGAGTACGGCAACAGGGTGCAGATCCTCGGCGGATTTACGCCCGTCGACGAGTCGCTGCTGCAGCAGATGGGCGAGGATGCGCTCGGCGCCATCACCGGCAACTGGTATTCGGCCGAGCTCGATTTCCCGATCAACAAAAGATTCGTCGAAGCGATCCGGCGCGACTACAAAGTCGACCCGGGCGTCTATGCCGCGGAGACCTATCTCTGCGGCGAGGTGCTCGACCACGCGCTCAAGGCGATCAACGGCAAGGCCGAGGACAAAGACACCTTCATCAAGGCGCTGCGAGAGGCGAAAGTGCCGAACACCCTGCGCGGGCCGGTGCGGTTCGACGAGTTCGGCAACGTCGTCGGCAACATCTATATCCGCAAGGTCGAGAAGAAGGACGGGCGCTACGTCAACGCCGTCGTCAAGACCTATCCCGATGTCAGCCAGTTCTGGACCTATAAACAGGACGAGTTCCTGAAGAACCCGGTCTATTCGCGGGACTACCCGCCGGCGAAGAACCTCGAGCAGTAGACTCCCTGCGCAGCTAAACTATCCTGCCACGAGCTCGGTGTGCTCCCTCTCCATCCGAACTCGGGCTTGCCCGAGTTCGGCACTTAAACTGGCCGAATTCGGGTAAACCCGACTTCGGCTGGGGAGAGGGTTAGGGTGAGGGGGCTCGGGTCTATCGATAGACTTTTACCCCTCACCCCACCCCTCTCCCTATGGAAGAGGGAGCCAGTTCGCCGCCCATCCAGTCAGCAAAAGGATTAAGCCGGGGAAGGCGAACATCCATGCAATGGCAGTTCTGGATCATCCAGACGCTGAACAGTGTGGCTTTCGGCGGCCTGCTATTCCTCTTGTCGTCGGGCTTCTCGTTGATCTTCGGCCTGATGCGCATTCCGAATCTGGCGCACGGCGCCTTTTTCATGCTCGGCGCCTATTTCGGCTTCACGCTGCTGCAGCTCAAGCTGCATTTCTGGCTGGCGGCACTCATCGGCGGGCTCGGTGTCGGACTGCTCGGCATCGTGATGGAACGGGTGGTGCTTCGCCGACTCGCCGGCAACGAGCAGGGCCAGGTGCTGGTCACGCTCGGTATCTCCTTCATCATCGCCGATATCTGTCTTTTGGTGTGGACCGGGGATCCCATGCCTCTGCCCGCGCCGCCGACGCTACGCCCACCGCTGCGCTTTGGCGGTTTCGCGTTTCCGACCTATCGGCTGGTGGTGCTGGGGATCGCGCTTGCCGCCGCGTTGGCGCTCTACCTGTTGATGGAACGCACGCGGCTCGGCGCCATGATCCGCGCCGGGGTCGACGACATGGAGATGGCGCGCGGCGTCGGCATCCCGGTGTCGCGGCTGTTCACCACCGTCTTCCTGCTCGGCGCGACGCTCGCCGGCGTGGGCGGCGTGCTGGGCGGCCCTATCCTCAACGCCTATCCCGGCCTCGACACCGACATGCTGCCGCTCGCACTGATCGTGGTCATCCTGGGCGGTGCGGGAAGCTTGCTCGGCGCCTTCGTCGGCAGCTTCATCGTCGGCTTCATCTACAATTTCGGCATCGCGCTGGTGCCCGATCTCGCCTACTTCGTTCTTTTCCTGCCGATGGTGCTGGTGCTGGTGTTCCTGCCGCAGGGCCTGTTCGGGCGGGTGCAGATATGACGCGCGGCGGCATCCTGGCGCTCGCTCTCTGCGGCGCGCTCCTGCTCGCGGTCCCGTGGATCATCGGCAACGAGTTCTACGTCAACATGGCGAGCCAGGTGCTCATCTACGCGCTGTTCGCGCTCTCCATCAATATGATGCTCGGCTATGGCGGCATGGTCTCGCTCGGCCATGCCGGCTATCTGGGCATTGCCGGCTACGCCTGCATCCTCGCCACCATCGCCGGCTACGATCAACTCACCGCGGCGATCTTCGCGATCGCGTTCTCGACCGCGGCGGCGGCGTTCTTCGGGGTGCTGTCGCTGCGCGCGCCGGGGCTCGGCTTCATCATGATCACGCTCGCGCTCGGACAGATCGTCTGGGGCATCGCCTACCGCGCCAACGATCTCACCGGCGGCGACAATGGCATTCGCCATCCGGCGCGGCCGTTGCCGTTCGGATTCGATATCCGCGATGCGCCGAGTTTTTATTATTTCACGCTGGTCGTCTTCCTCATTGCGCTGTTCTTCATCTGGCGCTTCTCGCGCTCTCCCTTCGGCGCGAGCCTGACCGGCGCGCGCGACCAGCCCCGCCGCATGCGCATGCTGGGCCACAATGTCTGGCTCATCCGCTGGCTCACCTTCGTCATGGCCGGCTTCTGGGCCTCCGTCGCCGGCGTCCTCTACGTCTACTACAACCTGTTCCTGAGCCCGCACGCGATTTCGCTGCAGCAATCCGCCGAAATCCTGCTGATGGCGATCCTCGGCGGGGCCAGCACGCTCACCGGCCCGATCGTCGGCGCCGCCATCATCACGCTCGTCAAGAACGTGGTCTCGACCTATGTCGAGCGCTGGAACACGCTGCTCGGCATCATCTTCGTGGTGGTGATCATGTTCATGCCCCACGGGCTCGTCCCCGGTTGCACGCAGGCATGGCGGCGATGGCGCCGCAAGCGCCGCAAAGCGACGCCCGCGTCGGAGCCGGCGCAATGACGACCCCCGCACTCGAGGTCGCGCATTTGAGCAAGCGCTTCGGCGGCCTGCCGGCCACCAAGGACGTCTCGCTCTCCGTCATGCCGGGCGAGCGGCGGCTGATCATCGGCCCGAACGGCGCCGGCAAGACCACGCTGTTCAATCTCATCACCGGCGACCTCACCGCCGACGCCGGGTCGGTGCGCCTGTTCGGCCAGGAGCTCACGGGCATGCCGACGCAGCAGCGCGTGCACCTCGGCCTGGCGCGCACCTATCAGATTCTCACCTTGTTTCCACGCGAGCGGCTCCTGCACAACGTAGTGCTGTCGCTGCTCGGGCTGGACCGCCGGCGCTGGAATCCATGGTCGATCCTCACCGCGCACCGCGATCTCTATGCGAATGCCCATACTTCGCTCGAGCGCGTCGGGCTGGCCGAGGCCGCCGAGCGCATCGTGGTGGAGACGTCCTATGGCGAGCGGCGCCGGCTCGAGCTGGCGATGGCGCTGGCGCAGAAGCCCAAGCTGCTGCTGCTCGACGAGCCGCTCGCCGGCCTTTCGCAGGCCGAGCGGCAGACCGTACGCGCCTTGCTCGATGCCATCCCGCGCGACGTGACCATCGTGATGATCGAACACGACATGGACACCGCGCTCGCCTTTGCCGAGCGCATCACCGTGTTGCACTACGGCGAGGTCATCGTCGAGGGGACGCGCGCCGAGGTGGTCGCCGATCCGCGCACTCGGGAGGTCTATCTTGGCGACTGAGGCGCTCGCCGTTTCCGGCATCGACGCCTATTACGGCGACAGCCACGTGCTGCACGCGGTATCGTTCGCGCTGCAGGGAGGGCGCCTGCTGGGCCTGCTTGGACGCAATGGCGCCGGCAAGACGACCTGCATGGCGGCGATCATGGGCTTCCTCAAGCCGCGGCGGGGCTCGATCAGCCTCTACGGGGAGAACGTCGCCGGGCTCGCCCCCGACGCGATCGCGCGCAAAGGCATCTGCCTTGTCCCGCAAGGACGGCGCATGTTCCGCACGCTCACCGTGCGCGAAAACCTGATGGTCGCGGCGCAGCCGCGCAAGAACGGCGACTCCGGCTGGTCGATCGATCGCGTGTTCCAGCTGTTCCCGCGCCTCGCCGAGCGCCAGGCCCAGCTCGCCGGATCCCTCTCCGGCGGCGAGCAACAGATGCTGGCAATCGGGCGCGCGCTGATGGGCAATCCGCGCGTGCTGCTGATGGATGAGCCCTCCGAGGGACTGGCGCCGCAGCTCGTCGCCGAGGTCGGCCGCACGATTGCGCAACTCAAGGCCGAAGGGCAGTCGATCGTGCTGGTCGAACAGAACATCAAGCTCACCCTCGATCTCGCCGATGACATCGTCATTATCAACACGGGTCGGGTGGTGTTTCGCGGCACGGCCGATCAGATCAAGCTCGACGACGCCATTGTCTCGCAACACCTCGGCGTGTTCTGATGGTGATAAAATAGCAATGTCTTTGTTCGTCATGGCCGGGCTCGTCCCGGCCATCCACGTCTTGCTTCGCTTGTACAGCGGAAGACGTGGATGCCCGGAACAAGTCCGGGCATGACGATGGAGGTAATCTTCAACTGAGGATTGCTGTATGCAAGAACAATGGAACAAATACGCGGCGACCGCGGCGCGCAGGCACGGCAAGTTGGGACGCGACGTGCGGCCGAAGAGCACAACGGTCGACATTCATTCGCACGTCGCCATCCCGCAGGCCGCTGCCTTGGTCAAGCCGCATCTCGACGTGTCCACGATTCCGCTGGCGCATTTTGCCGATGCGCAGACCAAGGCGTTGAGTCAGAAGCAGGAGGAGGACATCCGCTCGCGCATCACCGGCTATGACGAGCGCCTCGCCGATCTCGACGCCATGGGCATCGACCTGCAGCTCGTCCTGCCGCCGCCGAACCAGTGCTACTACACGGTGCCGCTCGACATCGCCGTCAAAGCCGCGCGCATGGTGAACGATGGGCTTGCGGAATATGTGGCGCGCAAGGCGGACCGTTTCGTTGCGCTCGGCACCGTGCCGCTCAGCGATGGCGCCGAGGCCGCGCGCGAGCTCGAGCGCTGCATGACCTCGCTC
>DASQXF010000079.1:0-6227 GCA_035639895.1 Xanthobacteraceae bacterium | reverse complement strand
GTCGAAATGCGGGAAACTACCGACGCCCGCGCTAGTATAGCGGACCTTGCTCGGATTCTTCTTCGCGTAGGCGATTAACTCCGCAACCGTTTTGGGCTCGAAGTTGTGCGTGGTGGTGATGAGAAAGGACGGATAGATCGCCAACCGGGAAACTGACGCCACGTCCTTCTCGTAATTGATCGAAAGCTTCTTCGAGAACAGCACCGGCGTGATGGCATTGGTCGAGACATTGCCCACCATCAGCGTGTAGCCGTCGGGTTTGGAACGGACCATCTCCTCGATGGCGAGAATGCCGCCCGCGCCCGGCTTGTTCTCGACCACGAACTGCTGGCCGAGGCTTTGGCGCATCTGCTCGCCGAACAACCGCGAGGTGATGTCGGTCGCACCGCCGGGGGCATAAGGCACGATGACCTTCACCGGCCGCGACGGATATTTGTCCTGTGCCGACGCCGTGACGGGGCCCAATGCGAGACACAGCGCCAGAGCCAAACCGAAGCGTTTCATCCCATCCTCCAGTCGCATTGACGGACATCCCCGCTTCACACGGGGGCTTTACATTCGATTGTAGCCCAGGCGTGGCGGACCGAAACAGGGCGTCGGGCGCGCGATGTTGTCGCCCCTCGAGGCAGGGTGCTCAGGCCGCCTTGGCGCCGTGCAGGCTGTGAGAGGCGTCCTTGCATGTGAAGAAGACGACGTCGCCATCCGCCGTCGCTTTGCCCGAATGCACCACGTTGGAGGGAACATAGATTACCGACCCGGGCTTAGCCTCGACCTCCTGCTCGCCGATCCGGGCGCGAAACGTGCCCTGCAAAATGTAGATCCATTGCTCGTTCGGATGGGAATGCGGCTCGGCGCCGGTCCCCGCCGGCATGCGCATCAGCGCCACGATCATGCGCTCGCCTTCGACGCAGGCGCCGTTGGCGGTCGAATAATCGGGACCGCCGAGAATATGGTTCACCTTGGTCAGGTCGAACACGTATTCGCCGTTGCCCGCGCGCTTGGCGCCGGGAGTCCGCGCTGCTTGTTCCGACATGTTGCCTCCTCTGCTCCGATCGATGCTCGCGAAACTCCATCGCGTCAGGCGAGCGCCCGAGTCGACGCGGTGTCGAGCAGCATCCGCGCCCGCCCGCCGAGAATGGCCGACTGCTCGGCGGCCGAAATCGACAGGCTGCGAACCTGCGCCACGCCCTCCGGCATACCCATGTCGAAGGGGTAATCGCTACCGAGCAGCACGCGCTCGGCGCCGGCATTATCGACCAGGAACTCGAGCACCTGCTTCGAGTGCACGATGGTATCGAAATAGAAGCGCTTGAGCGACTCTATCGGCGGCTTGGCAAGCTTGCGCTTCGGCTCCTCGCGCACGTGCCAGCCGTGCACGAAGCGCCCGGCTTGGTAGGGAACAAACCCGCCGCCATGGGCGAGGCAGATCTTCAGCGTCGGATAGCGCTCGAGCACGCCGCTGAAAACCAGGCATGCGGCGGCGATGGTGGTGTCGAGCGGATTGCCGATCAGATTGGTGAGGTAGTACGACGAGAGCCGATCGGCGCCCGCCACGTTGATGGGATGAAGCAGAATGAACGCGTCGAGCTCAGCCGCCGTCGCCCAAACCGGCTCGAGCTCTGGATCGTCGAGGTTCTTGCCCGCGATGTTCGAGCCGATCTGCGCACCGCGCAGCCCCAGCACACGCATGGCGTGACGCAGCTCGTCCGCAGCTTGTTTCGGCGCCTGCATGGGCAAGGTCGCAATCGCAAGAAAGCGTTCGGCGCGAGCTTTGGCGAGCTTCGCGAGCTGCTCATTCTGGATTCGGGCAAACGCAGCCGCGACCGCCGCTGGCTGGGCATAGAGGAAGGTCTGCGGACAAACCGAGAGCACCTGAACATCGACCTTGGCTGCGGCCATCTCTTGCAGACGCCGCTCCAGATCCCACCCGCCGCGCGGAAATTGCCGATAAAGGTTCCCTGCTACCTCGAGGGTGGCGAAGTGATCGTCGATGTTCGACAGCTTAGGCCCTACTTTGGGCGCTTCCCGCTGCAGCAGACGGATGGTCTCTTCCATGAGAATGTGCGCGTGAACGTCGATCGTCTGCATCGATTGGTTGGCCATGGATCCGCTGCTCGCGAGGGGGATGAGGCGCGGAGCGTAATGCATCCCAGCCGGCAGATCGAGTAGCTGATGACGGTTGGATCGTGATAGGTTGCATGACCGACCCGGTGGAACCGCAGAGATGCTCGATCAGCCCGCCGCCGCGCATCGCGCCCGACTGCAGCAGCGACCGCGACTCGATTTTCAGGATCATCTGGCGGATCTCGAGGCCCAAGGTCTTCTCGTTCGCATCGATCGTCCCATCAACAAGGACACCGAGCTGCATCCGTTGGTGCGCTGGCAGTTTCTGGGCGGCGTACCGGAGGACAAGCGCCGCGCCTTCCTGTTCACCAACGTGACCGACTCGAAGGGCCGCCGGTACGATATTCCCGTGGTGGTCGGCGCCCTTGCAGCTTCGCCTGACATCTATGCCATCGGCATGGGACAAGCGGTCGAGGACATCGGCGAGGCGTGGATGCGCGCCATCGCCAATCCGATTGTGCCGGTCCTGGTGAGCACGCCGCGCTGTCAGGAGGTCGTGCTCACGGGCGATGATCTCAAGGCACCGGGCGGCCTCGCCCGGCTGCCGGTGCCGGTGTCGACGCCGGGCTTTGATTCCGCGCCCTATCTGACCGCGACGCTATGCGTCACGTGTGATCCCGACAGCGGCATCCAGAATATGGGCACCTACCGTGCGGCGCTCAAAGCGGCCGATCGGCTGGTGGTGCGCATGGTGGCGCGCGAGGCGAGTGGCGCCGGCGGCTATTTGCACTGGCTCAAATACCGCAAGCGGCGCGAAGTGATGCCGATCGCCATCGTGGTCGGCTGCGCACCGGTGGTCATGTTCACCGGGCCTCAGAAACTCGCGATCGATATGGACGAGCTGGGAGTCGCCGGCGCGCTCGCCGGCTGCCCGATCGAGACAACGAAAGCCGCGACGCTCGACCTTTACGTACCGGCGTCGGCGGAAATCGTGATCGAAGGGCTGATCGATCCTGACAAGCTCGAGCCAGAAGCGCCATTCGGCGAGAGCAACGGCTATGTCGCGCTGGAAGCCTACAACATGCCGATGCGCGTGACCGCCATCACCCATAAGCGCGCGCCGGTCTTCACCTCCATCATCAGCCAGGTGACGCCGAGCGAATCGAGCGTCGTCAAGAAGGTCGCCTACGAGCCGCTGTTTCTCAGCCATCTACGCGACCGCCTCGGTATCAACGGCGTTCGTCGCGTGGTCATGCACGAGCGGCTGACCAATCTGCGCCCCGTCATCTTCGTTCAACTCGCGGAGGGCGTGCCGCGCAGCGAAGTGTGGCGCGCGCTGCATGGCGCCGCGACCTTGCAGTCCAATTGCGGAAAGATCGTCATCGCGGTCAGCGAGGATATCGATCCCACGAGCATGGACGCGGTGCTGTGGTCGCTCGCCTACCGCACCAATCCGATCGAGGACGTGCATCTGGTGCCCCACCGCGGCGGCGTGCAGGGCGCGCAATACGGCCCCAAAACCTCCGACTCCGGCATGCTGGTCGATGCCACGCGCAAATATCCGATGGCGCCGCTCGCCTTGCCGACCCGCGAATACATGGAGCACGCGCGCGCGCTGTGGGAGGAGCTCGATCTTTATCCGCTCAGCGTCCAGTCGCCCTGGCACGGTTACGGTCTGGGCGATTGGACCGATCGCTGGGAGACGTTTGCGCGCCGCGCCGCGACCGGCGACTGGGAATTGACCGGCCGCGAGACGCTGGCGCGCCAGCGCGGCGGGCTCACGCCCGAATCGCCCGCCCGCTTCGACGACGAGCGGAAGAAGAACCCGCGCTAGCCGCGGTCACTCTCGCCGTCGCGCGAACCGGTCAACCGGCGTCCCTGCTCAGGCGATGCGTGGCGGCTCACGCCTTCTCATCCACAACGCGACTGCGCAGCGTGCCGATCCCGGAAATCTCGACCTCGAGCACGTCGCCCGACTTCATCCACAAGGGTGGATTGCGGCGATGACCGACGCCTTCCGGCGTGCCGGTGGCGATCACGTCGCCGGCCGCAAGCGGCGTGAAGTCCGAGCAGAAGGCGATGATCTGCGGCACGGAATGGATCATGAGATCGGTGCTGGACTTCTGCACCTCCTGCCCATTGAGCCGCGTGACGAGCGTGAGGCGGGTGGGATCCGCAATCTCGTCGGTGGTGACGATCCACGGCCCGAGCGGGCCGGTGGCGGGAAAGTTCTTGCCGGATGTCACCGAGAATTTCTGATAGTCGCGCACGCTGCCGTCCACGAAGCAGGTGTAGCCGGCGACGTGACCGAGCGCGCGCTCGACCGGGATATGGCGGCCGCCGCGAGCGATGACCACCGCGAGCTCACCTTCGAAATCGAAGCTTTGCGACACGGAGGGGCGGATCATCTCGCCCTCGTGGCCGGCGAGCGTGTTCGCGAGGCGAATGAACATGCTCGGCTGTTTGGGTACCTCGCGCCCGGTTTCCGCGGCATGCGAGCGGTAGTTGATGCCCGCACAGATGATCTTCTCGGGATTCGGGATCGCCGGCAGCCATTGGATGTCGCTGAGCCTGTGGTCTGCTTTGGCTCCGTCGAGGCCCTTGCTGATTTCCGCGAGTGCGCCGGCGGCAAGCGCGTCGCGCAAGCTCGCATAACGATTGCCGAGGCGCTGGTTCAGGGTGACGACGCCATCGCTGGTCACCACGCCGAAGCACGCCTTGCCGTCGGCCATATAGCTCGCAAGCTTCATTCACGACTCCCATACGAGGCTGAATTCGCCGCGTCGCGTTTCCTCTTACGTCATTCCGGGTCCCAAACGGAAGCACATAGTGGTGAGGCCAATGGCCCGCCATTGGCGTCCTGTCAGCGCGGGGTGCGTCGAGTTTAACGCGATGGACTTCAATGCATGGCCTTGCCGCCGTCGACGTTGATCGTCTGCCCGGTCATGAAATCGCTGGCGGCGGACGACAGAAACATCGCCGCGCCTACGAGATCCGCGGGCACCTGCACGCGCTCGATGGCGCGGCCCGCAATACGCGCGGCGAGATAGTTGGCCGACGAGGAGGCGACCTGCGTCTCGCTCTGCGTCATGCCGGGGGTGACGGCGTTCACGGTGATGCCGAACTCTCCTACTTCGCGTGCCAAGGCGCGCGTAAACCCGATGACGCCCGCTTTCGACGTGGTGTAGTGCAGCCGGTTAGGCGTTCCTTCCCACACCCGCGACGAGGAGATGTTGACGATCTTGCCGCGCCGCTGCGCCTTCATCGCCGGGAACACCGCGCGGCAGGACAAAAACATGCCGCGCAGGTTGACCGCCATGACCCGATCCCATTCCTCGACCGGGATTTCGAGCCAAGAGCGCCGCGGCAGCACGCTCATCAGCGAGGCGTTGTTGATGAGCACGTCGACCGCGCCGAAACGGTCGAGCGTCGCCTGCGCCATGGCGTTCGTCGAATCTTCGCTGGCGATGTCCGTTGCAAGACCAATCGCTTCCAAGCCCTCCGCCGCGAGCGCCTCTGCGACTGACTTCGCCGCCGCGCCGTCGATATCGGCGCCAACGACTCGCGCCCCCGCCTTGGCGAATTCTTGCATATAGACTTTGCCGATGCCTTTGCCACCGCCGGTGATGATCACGGTGCGTCCGGTTAAATCGAAACGCTCTTTCATATCGGCCTCGATGGATCGGAGCGCACGCTACACGGGATGGCTTTCAGGCACCATGCCTCCAAGGTTGGCCTGTAGCACTCGTTGTCGGGTGCGGCGATCACGGCAAATGGTGCCGCCAGGCCCACTGTACTTTCCTATTATTTACAAGGAGGGTGAGTTGGACTAATGCCGCGTTGTTTTCAGGTTGTTCATGGCCGTTCCCGTCAATCTCGAGCTGTCTGCGCAAGGCGAAGGCCGCCGCTCGCGTCTCGCGCGGCTCTACCCCGCCCACGAACGGCCGGTGATCGCCGGCGGCACGCTCGTCGCCGTGCTACTCCTTTGGGAAGCGCTCGGGGCGAGCGGCCTCGTCGATCCATTGTTCATCTCTTCCCCGACGCGCGTTGCGAAGGCCGCCTGGGAATTGAGCCGCGATCGCGACTTCTGGAACGACCTTCGGGTCAGCGCAACCGAATTCATCCTGGGCTACGGCGCGGCGCTTGCGATCGCGATCCCGCTC
>DASQXF010000078.1:0-4187 GCA_035639895.1 Xanthobacteraceae bacterium | reverse complement strand
TGCCTGCGCCGCCAAATCTTCGACGATCTCGCGGCCGGTCGTGCCCTGACCGGCAATGACCAGCGGATCGTCGTAGGGCGGCACCAGCGCCGCGTGGCGCTTCTCCGCGATCTCACGCGCAATGGCTTGGCGATCTTCGCGCGCGCGGTCGTAGAGCACAACCTCCGCGCCGAGCGCCTGCGTGCGCTCCCGCTTCGGGCGCGGCGCATCCGACGGCATGACGATGACCGCCGGCATGCCGAGAAGGCGCGCCGCCGCCGCCACGCCCTGCGCGTGATTGCCCGAGGAAAACGCCACCACGCCACCTGCGCGCTCATCCTGCGGGATGGAGGAGAGCTTGTTGTAGGCGCCGCGGAACTTGAACGAGCCCGTGCGCTGCAGCGTCTCCGCCTTGAGAAATACGCGCCCGCCGGTGAGCGCATCGAGCACGGGCGAGGTGAGCAGCGGCGTGTGCAAGGCAACGCCCGCGAGCCGCCGCGCGGCGGCATCCACATCGGCGGCGGTCGGCAGCGGACGGTCGGAGGATGGTTGCATCGCCGGACGGTAGCGCCGCCCCGGCCCACCCGGCAAGGGTGCAAGCGTAGCATCCGTAGCCGGCATGAGCGAAGCAACGTGCGGGAATCGTCGGACCCGGATGTCGCTTCGCTAATCTGGCTACACCAATGTTGCGCGCAGCGTATGGACACGGCGCGGGGGCAAAAGTGTACAATCGACGTCACCCTCCCTCACTATCACTCGGATTGTCCCCATGGATCTCGGAATTGCCGGCCGCAAGGCCATTGTGTGTGCCTCGAGCCGCGGGCTTGGCCGTGGCTGCGCCCTTGCGCTCGCGCAAGCGGGTTGCGAGCTGATCGTCAACGGGCGGGACAGCAAGACGCTGGAGGCCACGGCGGCCGAGCTGCGACAGGCGACCGGCGCCAAGGTGACCGCGGTGGTGGCCGACGTTGCGACGCCCGACGGGCAAGCCGCGCTGCTCGCGGCCTGTCCCCAGCCCGACATTCTGGTGAACAACAACGCCGGTCCGCCGTTTCGGGATTTTCGCGAATTGACGCGTCAGCAGATGATCGACGGTGTCATCGCCAACATGGTGGTCGGGATCGAGCTCATTCAGAAGGTCATCGACTCCATGTGCGCCAGGAAATTCGGGCGCATCGTCAACATCACGTCGGGCTCGGTGAAGATGCCGCTGGTCGGCCTCGATCTGTCCTCCGGCGCACGCGCCGGGCTGACCGCGTTTCTCGCCGGCGTCGCGCGCTCGGTCGCCGCCTCCAACGTCACTATCAACTTTCTGCTGCCCGGCGCGTTCGATACCGACCGCCTGGCCTCGAACATGGCCGCGACCGCGAAGAAGCAAGGGATTTCGATCGACGAGGCACGCACCCAACGGGTGGCGGTCGTGCCGGCCAAGCGCTTCGGCACCGCGGAGGAATTCGGTGCCGCCTGCGCTTTTCTGTGCTCCGCGCAAGCCGGCTATATCACCGGGCAAAGCCTTCTCATCGACGGCGGCGTGTACCCCGGCGTGCTGTGATATCAGCCTGCATTAAGTCCTCACGCGCCATTCGGGGCGCGGCGCGGCCGCAATGACAACCTTAGGCGCCGGTCGCGAGCCCCGAACGCGAACGAGGCCAGCTCGCGCCGGCCCCGTCGCACCCCCCAATGAAATTCCAATCACCCGGCCAAGTCCTGAGGAGTGGACTTGCCATCGTGTCGGCCCCCGAACCCGCGTCGCTTGCAGCTAGGCGCGCGGACTAGGTGCATGGGGAACAATTTGTCCACCGCGGCCGCGCAATGCAAATGAAAACGGTGCAGAAACAGGCGTGATTGCGCGATATCTGAGCATAGTTGCGCACCGGCAACAGATATGTGCCGCACAGATGCTCTGCGGACACACCTAATATTCGTGAGAGGGCTGAATCCACCTCGCGCCACGCAGTCGGTCTGCCCTTTGGATAGGATTCGGGGCCGCGCGATTCGACGCGGCTCCCGATGCTTCACATCGGCGGCCGGCCTTCCTTGCTCCCCGATGCGGGCCGACGCATGATCTGCGACCCGGTCCCAACCTGCCGTCAGCCCCAAGGAGAAGCCATGAAGCTCGTCCGCTTCGGTCCGCGCGGCCGCGAAAAGCCTGGAATCATCGATTCCAAAGGACGCATCCGCGACCTGTCGAAAGTGGTGCCGGATATTGCCGGGGAGACGCTCTCGTCCACAGGACTCGGCAAGATCCGCAAGGCACCGATCGAGAAATTGCCGCTCGTCTCCGGCAAGCCGCGGCTCGGCGCCTGCGTCGGCGGCATCGGCAATCTCATCGCCATCGGCCTCAACTACTCCGACCATGCGGCCGAAACGGGTGCTGCTATTCCCAAAGAGCCGATCATCTTCAACAAAGTGACGTCCTGCATCTGCGGGCCGAACGACGAGACGATCATCCCCAAGGAGTCGAGCAAGCTCGACTGGGAGGTCGAGCTCGCCATCGTTATCGGCCGGCGCGCGCGGTACCTCTCGAAAGAGAGGGCATTGGACGTGGTCGCCGGCTATTGCCTGGCGAATGACGTGTCCGAGCGCGTCTTTCAGCTCGAGCGCACGGGGCAATGGACCAAAGGCAAGAGCGCCGAGAGCTTCGGCCCGCTCGGGCCCTGGCTCGTCACCAAGGACGAGATCAAGGATCCGCAGCATCTGAGCATGTGGCTCGACGTCAATGGCGAGAAGCGCCAGCGCGGCTCGACCAGCACCATGATCTTCGATTGCCGGCATCTCGTCTGGTACTGCTCGCAGTTCTTCGTCATGGAGCCGGGCGACGTCATCCTCACCGGCACGCCGCCGGGCGTCGGACTCGGCATGAAGCCCGAGCCGAAATTTCTCAAGGTGGGCGACGTGGTCACCCTCGGCATCGACGGGCTGGGCGAGCAGCGGCAGAGAGTGGTGCGGGCGAAGTAGCCTGGATGACGCGTAAGGCGCGGGCACATCCGGCGATGGGATGTGGCTCCCTCGTCAGTGAATTGATCGCACGCCGCTTCGTAGCCGAGAGTCCTCGCACATCGCCTTCCCTCCCATGGGCTGGCGCTCGCCGGAGGCGCAGCCAATTCCCCAAATCGGGACGCCCCGTACAAAAAATGCGATGCAATTCGCATTTATCTCTTGACTACGATTTGCATCGATGCTAGAAGATTCGCAGCCTCGCTCATCGAGGGGCGTCTCCGGAGGCGATCCTGAAGGCGGAGCGAGGTGTGGCGTCCTGCGGTAGCGGCTCGCAACCGTTGCCCCGGCAGGTAGGGACCCCGCCCGCCAGGCACTAAGACCTGGACGCGAGGAGCTCGCTGTAACCGATCCGGACGTTCGTCGAAGCGAAAGCCGAGGCGGGCAATCCGAGACGAAAGCGCGGCCCCGGGAGCCAAAAATCGCCACGGTGGAGCGCCGGGAGGCGTGCGTCCCGCGTCATGGGACGCAAGGCGCCTCGCTAGGCGCCTGGCGTGCCGCGTTACGTGCACGCCCACGGGTGCTCCGCCGAGCACCCCAACGTTTCTCGGCGCTCCGCCCACCCCTCAAGGGGGTGAGTGAAGCAAAGAGGCAAAGCCCGGACGCAGCGATGCGGGCGCGGGAACGAGGTGGTGTGTGTGCGCTGTTTGACATCGTGAACATTGCGATTGGACGCGCGACTATCTCGGTCCGGTCGTCCCCGCGAAAGCGGGGACCCATAATCACAGGCCAGTGGTTATGGGTCCCGGCTCTCGCTACGCTCGGCCGGGACGACGGAGCTTAGGCCTGTCGCGCCGTCAATCGCCCAGCCGGACCCGCGCGGCTCGGCCTGCGCTAATAACTCAACCGCACCGGAACGTGGAGTGCGCCGCCGCTATACGTGAACGCCGCGCTGTCGAAGCTCGGCGGCCCGAACATCGAGGAGGGATTGTTCGAGAAGCCGTAGCCCTGCTTGGGCTTGCCGAACAGGCCGGTCTCCATCTGCGTCTCGTTGTGCTCGGCGTGGAAAACCGCGACCGCATAAGTCCCTGCCGGGATGCCGCTGAACACGCAGGTGGCGTGCCCGTCCTTGATCGGCGCCGCCACGCCGCGCATTTCGCGTCCCGGCTCGCGAAAACCATTGGCGGACGCGTAGAGCCCGCAGCGCACCGATCCGCTGTCGTTGCGCACTCCCTCGACCGATACGCTCAATCTTGCATGCGATTGCGCGCTCG
>DASQXF010000077.1:0-2095 GCA_035639895.1 Xanthobacteraceae bacterium | reverse complement strand
GATCGTGCAAGAACCAGGAGAAGCAATCGATGGACATCAAGGTGGGGCGGCAGGCGATCGCGGAGGCCTCGCAGAAGCTCAGCAACTGGGGTCGCTGGGGCAATGACGATCAGATCGGCACGCTTAATCACGTCACGCCCGAAGACGTCGTCAAGGCGGCGCGTCTGATCCGCTCCGGCAAAGTGTTTGCGCTCGGCATCCCGCTCGACAGCAACGGCCCGCAGACCGGCCTGTTCGGTGGCCGCTTCAATCCGATCCATCAGATGCTCGCAACCGGCACCGACGCGATCGCCGGCCGGCAGGATTGGAACAAGATCCGCTACGCCGACGACACGTTGAACTTGTGTGTGCAAGGAGCGACCCACTGGGATGCGCTCGGGCACATCTTCTACGAGGAGAAGACTTACAACGGCTACGACGCCAAGCTCATCGACGCCAAGGGGCTCAACGTGCTGGGCATCGAGCACTCCAAGAGCAAGATGGTGGGACGCGGGGTGTTGCTCGACATCGCGCGTTTCCGCGGCGTCGAGTCGCTCAAGGACGGCGAAGGCATCTCCAACGACGAGCTCGACCGTTGCGCCAAGAAGCAGCGGGTCGAGATCCACCGCGGCGATTTCGTCATCATTCGCACCGGACAGCTGGAGCGCTGTCTCAAGGAGAAGAAATGGGGCGGCTATGCCGGCGGCGACGCGCCCGGCGTCAGGTTCGAGAATTGCTATTGGTGCCAGGAGAAGGAGATCGCCGCCATCTGCTCCGATACGTGGGGCGTCGAGGTGCGGCCGAACGAGACTACGGAAGCGAACCAGCCCTGGCATTGGGTGGTCATTCCCGCGATGGGGCTGTGCATGGGTGAAATCTTCTATCTCAAGGATCTGGCGCAGGACTGCGCCGCCGATGGCGTTTACGAATTCTTCTTCTGCGGGCCGCCCCTGATCATCACCGGCGGCAGCGGCTCTCCGATCAATCCCCAGGCGATTAAATGAGGTAATCCAAGTCGTCGCGGGCGACCGAGCGCAGCGAGGGAGACCCGGGACCCATAACCACAGGGGACGCGTTGTTAACCACAGTGGAGGATCCCGGCTCGCGCTCGCTTCGCTCGCTTGACCGGGACGACAGCAGAGAGAACGGAGGCTCCCATGGCCCGCTATCTCAAGCGCGGAATGGATGCGAGCACAATCAAGGCCGCCGACGCGAAAGTACGAGAGACCGTTGAACGCATTCTCGCCGAGGTGGAGGCAGGCCGTGATGCCGCAGTGCGCGAGCTGTCGCAAAAATTCGACAACTGGTCGCCGTCCTCGTTCAAACTGACGGCGAGAGAGATCGAGCAGGCGATCTCCCGCGTGGCCAAGCGCGACCTCGATGACATCAAATTCGCCCAGGCGCAGGTGCGCAATTTCGCGCAGAAGCAGAAGGAGACGCTACGCGATCTCGAGGTCGAAACGCTGCCCGGCGTGGTGCTCGGACACCGGCACATCCCGGTGAATTCGATCGGCTGCTACGTGCCGGGCGGGCGCTACCCCATGGTCGCCTCGGCGCACATGTCGATCGTCACCGCGCGCGTTGCCGGCGTGAACCGCATCATCGCCTGTGCGCCGCCATTCAAAGGCGGGCCGCATCCCGCGATCGTCGCCGCCATGCATTTCGGCGGCGCCGACGAGATTTACGTGCTGGGCGGCGTGCAGGCGGTTGCAGCCATGGCGCTGGGTACGGAGACGGTCGGCGCCGTGGACATGATCGTGGGGCCCGGCAACGCCTACGTGGCCGAAGCCAAGCGCCAACTCTTCGGCCGCGTCGGCATCGATCTGCTCGCCGGTCCAACCGAGACGCTGATCATCGCCGATGACAGCGTGGACGGCGAGATCTGCGCGACCGATCTGCTCGGCCAGGCGGAGCACGGCCCGACCTCTCCCGCCATCCTCGTCACTAATTCCGAGAAGCTTGCGCGCGAGACCATGCGCGAGGTGGAGCGCCTGCTCGCGATTCTCCCGACAGCGGACGCCGCCGGCAAAGCATGGGCGGATTTCGGCGAGGTCATCGTGTGCGACGGCGAGGAGGAGATGGTGCGCGAGGCCGACCGCATCGCCTCCGAGCACGT
>DASQXF010000076.1:0-2918 GCA_035639895.1 Xanthobacteraceae bacterium | reverse complement strand
GCGGACATTGGAATGGAATTGGCGCGGCGAGACCCTTCGCTTGGGCGCCGACGCGAGCGGAAGCGGGCCGAAGGTGCTGCTGCTGCCGGCGCTGAGCTCGATCTCGAGCAGGCGTGAGATGCACCCGCTGCAGGAGCGATTGGCGCCGCGCTGTTCGACGCTCGCCGTGGACTGGCCCGGGTTTGGCGATGCGGCGCGCCCGCAAATGGATTGGACGCCCGACGCCTACACGGCGTTCGTGGCTTTTCTCTTGAATTCGGTCGTGGAGCAGCCGCACGCCATCATCGCCGCCGGACACGCGGCGACTTATGTCCTCAAGCACATGGCGGACGCCTCGCCGCCGACGCCGCAGCTTGTTCTGATCGCTCCGACATGGCGCGGACCGCTGCCCACCATGCTGGGCGGGCATCGGCCGTTCTTCGATCGGCTCTGCCGGCTCGTCGATCGTCCCGGCATCGGGCCGCTCATCTATCGGCTGAACGTCAACCGGCTGGCCGTGCGTTACATGGGAGCCGGCCACGTCTATGCGGATCCCGCATTCCTCGCGGGCGAGCGGCTGCGCGAGAAGCTCGCCGTGGTGCGCGCGCCGGGCGCGCGTTTCGCATCGGTGCGCTTCGTTACCGGCCGGCTCGATCCGCTGGCAAGCCGCGCGACGTTCCTCGATCTGGCGCGGCGGGCGGCGGCGCCGGTCCTGTTGATCTACGGCGCCGAGACGCCGCCGAAATCGCGCGCGGAAATGGAGGCGCTTGCCGCCGTCCCCGGCGTTCGCACCGTGCGGCTTCCCAAGGGCAAGCTCTCGGTGCACGAGGAATTTCCCGACGCGACCATGCAGGCCATTGCCCCGTTCCTCACGGAGGAGAAGCCCTCTGCTGCCACGGGTTGATGCCAAGTCGGCACAATGATTGCGCAAACGAAACAATGGGCGCGGATCGTCAAACGGGACGCGCATGCGGTCTATCTGGCGGCGCGCGATCCGCGCGTGCCCTGGTACGCCAAGGTGCTCGCCCTTTGCGTCGCAGGTTATGCGCTCTCGCCGATTGATTTGATTCCCGACTTTGTCCCCGTCTTGGGCTATCTGGACGATGTCGTCATCGTGCCACTGGGAATTTTGGCCGTCGTCAAGTTGATCCCGCCGGAGATCATGGCGGAACATCGCGCGCTCGCAGCGGCCGCGCAGGACCGTCCGGTGAGCCGCACCGCGGCAATCGTGATCGCCATCATCTGGGCGGCAAGCATCGCGCTCGCGGGATGGCTCTGCTATCGCTTTTTCGTGAGCTGAGCAGTGGTCGACATGACGGTTCACCCGCCGCTGCTGCGCGCGGGTTTCTCGGCTTATCCCGGCCAGCTATTTCGGTCGACGGACGTCGAGAATATCCAATACGGGGCAATCCGGCGCCGTCTTGCCCGAGCATCGGGCTACGGTCTTAGTCAGTAGGCGCTCGAGTTTTCTCAGGTCCGCAAGCTTCGCCCGAATGCCTTCGAGATGATGCGTGGCAATTGCACGAACCTCGCGACATGACGCTTTTTCCGGTCCTCCGAGCCTGATCAGAGTGCGGATTTCATCGAGCGAGAACCCAAGCTCGCGCGAGCGGCGTATGAAGGCGAGGATGCGGAGGTCCGTCGACCCATAAACGCGCCGGCCGCTGGCGGTGCGCGGCGGCGCTGGCAGCATCCTGATGCGCTCGTAATAGCGGATCGTCTCGATATTGACCCCGGTGAGCCGGGAGAGTTCACCGATCGGGAGATGCTCGGCTCGCGAAGCCGTGACCGCGCGCATGCCAACGGACCCTTGATCCTGTAGTCGCTACAGGATGTAGCCTCCAGCTCATGACGATCAAGCAAAAAATTCCGAATCGGGATTGGCGCCGGCAACAACTCACCGCCGCCGGCGGCCTGCTCGGCGCGCTCGCCGCTTCTAGCTGCTGCAGCCTGCCGCTTGTATTGTTCAGCCTTGGCGTGAGTGGAGCGTGGATCGGCAACTTCACGCAGCTCGCACCCTATCAACCCTACTTTATCGCGGCGACGCTTAGCTGTCTCGGTTACGGCTATTGGGTGGTCTACCGTTCTTCGAAAGTTGCTTGCCCTAGCAGTGAAGCTTGTACACGCCCGCTGCAGAGCCGGCTTGTTAAGGCCGGGCTCATTCTCGCGACGATCCTTGTCGTTGCAGCGCTTGGCTTCGACTTCCTTGCCCCCTTTATGAACGGAGAACCCCTATGAGCAAACTTCTCACCGGTGGGACCGTTGCGATCAGCGTTCTTGCCGCATCCACGGCGCTTGCGGCTGAAAAGACCATCACGTTAGCCGTGAAGAACATGTATTGCGCGGACTGCCCAATCATCGTGAAGAAGAGCCTGGAAGGCGTGCCCGGCGTCGCCAAGGTCATCGTGTCCTACAAAGACAAGACCGCAGTCGTGACGTACGACGACAGTCGGGCTGACGTGAACGTGCTTACGACCGCAACGACCAACGCGGGTTATCCTTCGGCACCGAAGAGCTGAGCGTCATGCGCAACCGTACCTTCATTACGACCGGCGCGGTCGGTGCCGTGGTTGCGGCCGTGTGCTGCGCCACGCCGCTGCTTGCGATCGTGTTCGGCGCGGTGGGCCTGACCGCCTGGCTTGCCAAGGCCGATTATGTGCTCATCCCGGCGTTGATCCTGTGCCTCGGCCTGATCGGGTTCGGCCTCTATCGGAGGCGTCTGCATCAAGGCTGACGCATGGGCACCTATGACCTCATTGTGATCGGCACAACCATGATCCTCGAATCCGTCATTACCTGCCCGCACTGCGGCACCGCCAAACAGGAAACCATGCCGACGGATGCCTGCCAGTTTTTCTATGAATGCACCGGCTGCAGGTCGAGGCTACGGCCAAAGCCGGGCGATTGCTGCGTGTTCTGTTCTTACGGCTCCGTGCCCT